>NZ_PNOR01000005.1 GCF_002869765.1 Deinococcus planocerae
GTGGGCCTTCGCGGCGGCGAGGCCGGGCACCGCGTCCGCGCCGGGCTGGCGGTCCCAGGCGCGGGCCGCCTCCAGCAGCAGGGCGCGGGCAGCTTGCAACTCGGTGGCGACGCGCCCCACGTTCTCCTGCACCCGCGGCAGGGTGGCGATGGGGGCGCCGAGGGCGGTGGGCACCCGTTCGCGGGCGTACTCCACCAGGGCGTGCAGCGCCGCGAAGCCCACCCCCAGGTAGGTCGCCGCGATGGCCGTCCAGAACCACGCGCTGGAGGCCGGGTGCGCCGGGCCGGGCGGGGCGAGATGCTCACCGGGCACGCGCACCCCGTCGAACACGACGTCGTGGCTCCCGGTGCCCCGCAGCGCGAGCGAGCCCGCCCACGTCTCCAGGGTCCGCACGCCCGGCGCGTCCATCGGCACGAGCAGCCGGGCGACCGTCCCCTCCGGCGTGGCCGCACTCACGACCGCGAGGCCCAGCGCCCGGGCCCCCGTCGCCCAGGTCTTGCGGCCCGTGAGGAGCCAGCCGCCCGCGCCGTCCGGGGTGACGGCGGTGCGGGGCAGCCCACCCCGCGAGGGGCTGCCGAGTTCGGGCTCGCTCGCCAGGGCGTTCACGAGCTGGCCCTCCAGGCTCGCCCGCGCGAGGGCCGCGAGCATGGGCCCCGGCAGCGTGCCCCCCTGAAAGGCCGCGCCCACCACGTGCGTGTGCATCGCCAGCACGAGCGCGAGCGCCGCGTCCGCCTCGCCGAGCCGCGTCTGCGCCGCCGCGTACTCCTCCAGGCTCGCCCCCAGCCCCCCGCGCTCCCGGGGCAAGGACAGCCGGGTGTACCCGCTTCCCCGCAGGGCCGAGGCCGCCCGCGGGGTCACGTCCTGCGCCGTCTCGCATTCGGGGGCGTGCTCGCGGATGGCCCGCACCGCCCGGTCGGTCACGTCTTGCAGGGTGGGGGAGAGGGTCCCGGTCACCCGCGCAGGGTAACGCCCCACTCCCCTCCCCGCCTATGGGGCCGGGGACAGTCCGGCCCCGGGGACCCCACCACATTTCGTCTCAGACAGAATATAATGCCGTCACTATGTCCAAAGACTCGCGTGACTCCGCCCGCAGCGTCATCCAGGCCCGCTTTCAGGACGCCGTGGACCGCGATGTCAGCGGTCTGGCGACCCGGTACTGCCAGGAGCACGACCTCCAGACGCCCGAGGGTCTGCCCGCCGAGTACCTGTGCCTCGGCAGCCACGCGGCGGTGACGCGGCTGATCTGGCAGGACTTCGCCCCGAACTGGGAGGAGGTGGTCTACGTCTACGACGGCACGCGCGGCGAGCAGACCCGCTACCTCAACGCCAAACTGCACCTCACCGTCACGCTGGCCGCCGCCGGGGACGAACCCACACCCGAGGTGCAGGCCGCCCTGGGGCGCGCCGAACACGCCCTGTACGCCCTGTGGCTCGCCTGGGCGGGCTACCAGGCCACCACGACGGACGCCCTCGCCTCCGCGGTCACCGAGTTCGAGGACGCGCTGTAGGTCCTGCCGGGCGAGGGTCACCTCCCCGCCAGCCCGCCCCGCACGTACCGCGTGTAGATCGTCAGCATGACCGCCTCCAACGCCGCCGCGCCGAGGGCCCCGAGCGCCACCCCGGCCAGCGCCCCGCCTCCCCGCGCGGCGGCGTCCGGCAGGGCCTGGAAGACCCACAGCCCCGCGATCAGGGGCCAGAAGCACATGGCGATGGTCGAGACGACCCCGAGGGCGAGCGCGACCGCCGCGCCCACGACGTAGAGCGGACACCCCGGGACCTCCAGCAGCGTCCAGTCGGGCGGGGGGTCGGCCTCCGTGGGCCCCGCGGGCAGGACGACCGGCCACGCCCCGCCCCTGAGCGCCGTGCCGAAGCGGCGCAGGAACCACGCCCCCCACAGCAGCGGCCAGAGGAGCACGAACAGCGCCCGGGTGACGCCGAGCACCAGCCGGAAGAAGTTGCGCTGCCCGGCGGACAGCGAGGCCAGGTCGCGTTCCAGGGGTGAGGGGCCTCGCGCCGGGGTCGGGGACGGGTGCGCGCTCATTGTGCCCTCCGCTTCGGCCCCGCCTCCGCGCGCCCCCTCGTCTGCGGGGCACGTCCGGCGGGGTCGGCTCAGTCTCCCACCCGTGACGTCCCCGGACCACGGGTCGCGGCACCTTCGCGTACCTCTCCGGTAACGCCGTCCCATTCCTCTCCCGGAGTAGGCTTGGGCGGCGTCCCCACCCCCAGCCCCACTCCCCGAGGAGGTTCGCCCCATGACCCACCCCACCCTGCCCGAGTCTTTCCGTGCCCTGCGCGCCGTGAAGGACGACGCGGGCTTCCGCGCCGAGTTCCGGCAGCTCACCCCCGCCGACCTCCCCGCCGGGGATACGGTCGTGCGGGTCAGCCACTCCAGTCTCAACTACAAAGACGGCCTCGCCGTGTCGGGCAAGCCCGGCGTGTTGCGCTCGTACCCGATGACCCCCGGCATCGACCTCGCCGGAACCGTGGTGAGCGACGAGACGGGCGCCTACCGGCCCGGCGACGCGGTGGTCCTGACGGGCTGGGGCATCGGCGAGCGGCAGGACGGCGGGTATGCCGAGTACGCGCGGGTGAGGTCCGCGTGGCTCGTTCCCCTCCCCGACGGCACCACCCCCGAGTGGGCCATGAGCGTCGGCACGGCGGGCTTCACGGCGATGCTGGCGGTTATGGCGCTCGAAGAGCACGGGGTCAGCCCGGGAAGTGGGGAAGTTCTGGTGACGGGCGCGGCGGGCGGCGTCGGCAGCACGGCGGTCGCCCTCCTCGCGGCGGCGGGCCACACGGTCACCGCGAGCACCGGGCGGCGGGAGGAGGAAGAGTACCTGCGCTCCCTCGGCGCCTCCAACATCATCGGGCGCGAGGAGTTACCCGCGCTGGGGCGCCCCCTCGAAAAGGAACGCTGGGCGGGCGTGGTGGACAGCGTGGGGGGGGACACGCTGGCGGGCGCAATTGCCAGCACCCGTCAGCACGGTTCGGTCGCCGCCTGCGGGTTGGCGGGCGGAAGTTCGCTGCCCACCACCGTCTTCCCTTTCATCCTGCGCGGGGTGAACCTCCTCGGCATCGACTCGGTGAACTGCCCGCAGGAGCGCAGGCAGGCCGCCTGGACCCGCCTCGCCCGCGACCTGCCCGCCGGGAAGCTCGCCGACGTGACCCAGGTGCGGCCCCTCAAGGACGTGCCCGCCCTCGCGGGGGAGATTCTGGCGGGCCGGGTGCGGGGGCGCACCGTCGTGGACGTGAGCGGCTGAGCCCCCGCGCATCCCCTGCCCCGCCCTCACTTTCGATTACGCCGCCAGCGTAACCGCGCTATCCTGCTCCCGATGACCGCCGCCCCCTCACCCTCCACCGACCAGCGCGCCCTCGCCGTCCTGAAAAGCGTCTGGGGCTACGACGCCTTCCGGGGCGTGCAGGCCGACATCGTGCGGACGGTGACGGAGGGGGGCAACGCGCTCGTCCTGATGCCGACGGGCGGCGGCAAGAGCCTGTGTTACCAGGTGCCCTCGCTGCTTCGCCCCGGTGTGGGCATCGTCGTTTCTCCCCTGATCGCGCTGATGAAGGACCAGGTGGACGCCCTGCGGCAGGTCGGCGTGCGGGCCGCCTTCCTCAACTCCACCCTTCCAGCGGAGGGAGTGAGGGAGGTGGAGGCGGCGCTGGTTGCCGGGGACCTCGACCTGCTGTATGTCGCGCCCGAGCGGCTCTTGCTGGACCGCACCCTCGACCTGCTGGCCCGCTCGCCCGTGGCGCTGTTCGCCATCGACGAGGCGCACTGCGTCTCCCAGTGGGGGCACGACTTCCGGCCCGAGTACGGGCAACTGGGCGTGCTGCCGCAGAGGTTTCCCCACCTCCCGCGCGTGGCCCTCACCGCCACCGCCGACGAGCGCACGCGGGCGGACATCCTGCGCGTGCTCGGGCTGGAGGGTGCTCCCCAGTTCGTCTCCTCCTTCGACCGCCCCAACATCGGGTACCGGGTGGCGAACAAGGAGGGGCCCAAGACCCAGCTTCTCGACTTCATCCGCGCCGAGCACGAGGGCGACGCGGGCATCGTGTACTGCCTCTCGCGCAAGTCGGTGGAGGAGACCGCGAAGTGGCTCCAGGCGCAGGGGGTGGACGCCCTGCCGTACCACGCGGGGCTCTCGCCACGGGAACGGAACCACGCGCAAGACCGCTTCCTGAACGAGGAGGGGCTCGTCGTCGTCGCCACCGTCGCCTTCGGCATGGGCATCGACAAGCCCAACGTGCGCTTCGTGGCCCACCTCGACCTCCCCAAGAGCATGGAGGGCTACTACCAGGAGACGGGCCGTGCCGGACGCGACGGCCTGCCGAGCACCGCCTGGATGGTGTACGGCCTGACCGACGTGGTGAACGTCAAGCGGATGCTGGACCAGAGCCTCGCGCCGCCGGAGGTCAAGCGGGTGGAGGCCGCCAAGCTCGACGCCCTGCTGACCTACTGCGAGGCCGCGACCTGCCGCCGCCAGATTCTGCTGTCGTACTTCGGGGAGACGCTGGAGACTCCGTGCGGCAACTGCGACGTGTGCCTGAGCCCCCCCCGTGTGCGCGACGCCACCCGCGAGGCGCAGATGGCCCTCTCGGCGGCGGTGCGGACCGGGAACCGTTTCGGCTCGGCCCACCTGACGGACGTGCTCTTGGGCCGCGACACCGAGAAGGTCCGGGCGATGGGTCACCACCAGCTCCCCACCTTCGGCGTGGGGCGCGAACACGACGAGAAGACGTGGCGCGGCATCCTGCGCCAGCTCGTCAGCCTCGGCTACCTCACGGCGGGCGAGCACCACGGCCTGAGCACCACGCCCAAGGCCCGCGCCCTGCTCAAGGGTGAGGCGACCCTCCAGCTCCGCGAGGAGACCCTGACGCCCAAGCCCGAGCGCCGCGACCGCGCCGCGAGGCAGGGCCGCGCCCCGGTGGACGCCCAGGACCGCCCCCTCTTCGAGGCCCTGCGCGAGTGGCGGCTCACGAAGGCGCGCGAGCAGGGCGTGCCCCCCTACGTGATCTTCACCGACGCGACGTTGAAGACCGTGGCCGAACTCCGCCCCGGCAGCCTGCACACCCTCGGCAGCGTGGGCGGGGTCGGTGCCCGCAAGCTGGAAGCCTACGGGGCGCAGGTGCTGGAGGTGGTGCGGGGGCAGGTGGGGAGCCGTCAGCCCTCAGCGGTCAGCCGTCAGCCGACCGGCGCCGAGCGGGGAACGGTGGACAATTCGGCGGTGCTGGGCATCCTGCGCGGGAGCGCTCAGGTCAGCCCCTCGCCCCGGACGGCCAGGCCCGAGCGGGAAGTCCGGCCCAGCGCGCTCTTCTCCCCGCCCGCGACGAACGGGCCGCGCCCAGCCACCCGCTCCCAGCCCGAACCTCGCCCCGCTCCCCTCCTGGCCCCGTCCCCACAACCCACCGCTCACGACCCACAACCCAACCCCGAGGTCGCCGAGACCCTGCGCGAGCTGCGGCGCGAACTCACCCGCGAGACGGGCCACAGCGCCTTCGTGATCTTCCCGAACGCGACCCTGGAGGCCCTCGCCACCCGGCAGCCCCGCACCCTGGCCGACTTGCGCGGCGTGCCCGGCCTGGGCGAGAAGCGCATCGAGGCCTACGGCGAACGCATCGTGGACGCGGTGCTCACGGCGCTCGACGGGTAGCGGGCCGGGTTCGGACGGAGGAGGCGCTTGACGGCGGCGAGAGTTGTAAGTACCCTATTTACAGGTTGGTGACGAGATGACGACGGCGGGCTCCCCCACGGGCAAACTCAGCACGCGCACGGCGATGGCGGTCCACATCCTCACCCTGGTGGGGGTCAGTCCCGGCGCGGCGCATTCGAGCGAGTGGCTGGCGGGCAGCCTGGGCGTTCACCCGGTCGTGGTGCGGCAGGTCACGTCCCGCCTGCGGGGTGCCGGGCTGGTGGAGACGCGCCGGGGCAAGGCGGGGTTGCGGCTGACCCGTCCCATCCAGGCGATCACCCTGCTCGACGTGTACCGCGCCGTCGAGGACGAGGACGCCCTCCTCGGCCTGCACGCCCGCCCCAACCCGTCCTGCCCGGTCGGCTCGGGCATCCAGGCCGCGTTGGAAGGTGTGTTCGAGGATGCCCAGGCCGCCTTCGAGCGGTCCCTCGCCGCCCGCACGGTCGCGGACGTGACGGCCCGGGTGCTCTCCCGCGCGGGGTGAGCGTCGTTCCCTCGTGCCCAACCTGTAAGTTTTTCGCCTACACGTCCCTTTCTGGAGGTCCACCTATGAAGATCCTGCTGATCGGCGGCACCGGCATGGTCGGTTCCCGCATCCTGGCCGAGGCGCGGTCGCGCGGCCACCACGTCACCGCCGCCTCCCGCCACGGGGAGACGCGCCTGGACGCGAACGAGACCGGGGCCCTGCGCACCGCCCTCGCGGGTCAGGACGCGCTCGTCGTCGCCCTCGGCCCCAGCCGCACCGACCCGGACGCCCCGAAGCTCGTGGACACCTACCGGCGCATCCTCGACGCGGTGCGGGGCACGGGCGTCCGCGTCCTCTTCGTCGGCGGGGCGGGCAGCCTCTCCGCCGCGCCCGGCGTCCGGCTGGTGGACACGCCCGGCTTCCCCGACGCCTACAGGGCCGAGGCGCTGCAAGCCGCCGAGGCGCTCGACCTCCTGCGCGGGGTGGACGACGTGAACTGGACGTACTTCAGCCCCGCCATCATCATCGCGCCCGGGGAGCGGACGGGGCGGTATCGCCTGGGCCTCGAAGAACCCGTCGTAGGCGACGCGGGCGAGAGCCACATCAGCGCCGAGGACTACGCCGTCGCCCTGCTCGACGAACTCGAAACGCCCCGGCACGAGCGGCAGCGGTTCACCGCCGGGTCCTGATCCCCCTCAGTCCGACGACACCTCGGGTTGCGGTGTGCCATCTCCCACCTTCCGAACTCCGGTTCTAGGCAGCGTCAGGCTGAGCACCAGCCCGGCGGCCACCAGGCCCAGCGCGAGGAGGTACGCGCGCCCCAGCCCCTCCGCGAGCGCCACGCCCCCGGCCTCGATGGCGGCGGGCCCGATGAGGAGGGCCATCACCGCCACGCCGAGCGCGCCGCCCATCTGCCGGGCGAAGAGCACCCCGCTCGTCACGGCGCCGAGTTCGCCCCGGGTGGCGCGGTCCTGCGCGGAGAGGAGCAGGCTGAGCATCGCAAAGCCCATGCCTACCCCGACCACGAAGCCCAGCGCCGACGTGACCCACAGCGGCGAGTGGACGGCGAACGTCAGCGCCGCGAACATGGCCGTGAGCACGGCGAAGCCCAGTTGCGAGAGCAGGGCGAGGGGCACCCTGGTCAGCAGCCGCGCGCTGAGCATGGCGCTCAGGGTCCATCCGACCAGCATGGGGGTGAGGATCGCGCCCGCCCCGGTCGCCCCGCCTCCGCCCACCCCCTGCGCGTACAGCGGCAGGTAGGCGATGACCCCGAAGTACGCCCCGCCCCCGAGCGCGTTCCCCGCGAAGGCCACCCGCGGCACCCGCTCCCGCAGCGACCGCATGGGGAGGAGAGGATCGGGGTGGCGCCGCTCCAGCCCCACGGCGGCGATCAGGATCAGCAGGCCCAGCCCGACCATCGCCCACAACCGCCCCTCCAGGCCCCAAACGGTCAGCCCGCTCCCCAGGGTGAACAGCGCCGCCCCCGCCCAGTCGAGCTGGGCAAGACGGGCGGGGCGCGGGTTCCCCGTCTCGCGCAGGTGCCGCCACGCGATCAGGAGGGCCGCGACCCCGAAGGGCAGCGAGGCGTAGAAGGTCCAGCGCCACGAGAGCGCGTCCGTCAGCCAGCCGCCGAGGAGAGGCCCGACGAGCCCGGAAACGCCCCACACGCCGCTGATAAAGGCCTGCACCCGTCCGCGCTCGGCGAGCGAGTACGTCTCCCCGATGATCGTCAAGGTGAGGGGCAACACCGCCCCCGCCCCCAGGCCCTGGAGTGCGCGCGCCGCCACCAGCCACTCCATGCTCTGCGCGAGGCCGCACAGGGCGCTTCCCAGCAAGAACAGCACCACGCCGGTCAGGTACAGCCGCCGCCTGCCCACCACGTCCGACGCGCGGCCCCACAGCGGGCTGCTCACCGTGCTCGTCAGGAGGTACACCGCGAACGGCAGGGCGTACATCCGCTGCCCGCCGAGGTCGGCGATCACGCTCGGCATCGCCGCCGCCACCACGCTCGCCTCCAGCGCGGCGAGGAAGACGCCGAGGACGAGACCGGTCGTGGCGAGCTGCCGCGCCCGCCGCCCGGCGGGGGAAAGCGTGGGGGGAGTGGGGGCAGTCATAGCAGGCAGGCTAACGCGCCCTCCCGCGGCCCTCGTGTCGGCGGTCTTAAGCTGCCGGTCGGGAAGGGCGCGCCGTTCGCCTGGCACGGACGGGGCGGCCCGTGGAAGGGCTCCCCTTTCGCCCGCGGGCCCCGTGCTAGCCTTTTTCCTCATGAGCCGCGTCGCCCTCAAGTCCGCCCGCGAGATCGAAGCCATGCGCCGCGCGGGGGCGCTCGTGGCCGAGACCTTCCGCATCCTCGATCCCTTCGTCAAGCCCGGCGTCACCCTCGCAGAACTCGACCGCCTCGCGGAAGAGCACATCCGCCGGGCCGGGGCCGTCCCCGCCTACCTGGGCTACGGCCCGCGCACCAACCCCTTCCCCGCCACGATCTGCGCCTCCGTCAACGAGGTGATCTGCCACGGCATCCCCGGGGACCGCGCCCTCCGGGAAGGCGACATCATAGGCGTGGACATCGGCGTGTTGCTGGACGGTGTTTACGGCGACGCCTGCTACACGTACACGGTGGGCCAGGTCTCGCCCGAGGTGCAGGGCCTGGTGGACACCACCCGCCAGTGCCTCTCGGCGGCGCTGGAGGTCGTGAGGCCCGGCAACCGCACGGGCGACATCGGCCACGCCATCCAGTCCCTGGCCGAGTCGCGCGGGTACGGCGTGGTCAAGGAGTACACCGGGCACGGCATCGGCAAGCGGCTGCACGAGGAACCCACCATCTACCACTGGGGCGCGAGGTACACCGGCCTCAAGCTCCAGCCCGGCATGGTCTTCACCGTCGAGCCCATGATCAACCTCGGCACGCCCGACACCCGCCTGCTGCCCGACGGCTGGACGGTGATCACCGCCGATAAGTTGCCCAGCGCCCAGTTCGAGCACACGGTCGTGGTGACGCAGAAAGGGCACGAGATTCTGACCCTGTGAGGTCGGCTGTTTGACGGATGTCGCCGGGACGCTTGAACGGGAGCTTGCCCCGGTGGAGGAGTGCGGACGTTACCTGAACGTCACCGACGTGGAGGCGACCTGTTGGGAGGGTCCGCCCCCGCCCGGTCAGGTGAACGAGATCATCGAGGTCGGCCTGTGCATCGTGGACATGGAGACCCGTCAGCGGGTGGGGCGTCACTGCCTCCTTGTCCGGCCCGAACGTTCGGAGGTCAGCACGTTCTACACGCACCTTACCGGGTGGACGCCGGAGGATGTGCGGGCCGGGCTCTCCAGCGGGAGCACCGGGCGGATTCGCGTCCCTGGGCGAGTCGGGGTGACTACGACCGCAGGCAGTTCGAGCGCCAGTGCGGCATTTCGGGCGTGCCATACCCCTTCGGCACTCGTCACACCAACGCGAAGGCCGAGTTCTCCCGCACGAACGGCCTTTCTAGAAAGCTCGGGATGGCCGAGGCGCTGCAATACGCGGGCCTCCCGCTCGAAGGTCGCCACCACCGGGGGGAAGACGACGCCTGGAACATCGGGGCGCTGGTCCTGAGCCTACTGGAGCGGGGCGTCTGGCCGGGGTGAGGCGTGGATGGTCATCATTTCCACCTCGGCGTGGGGCGCGAAGAAGCCTTCCCCGTCGAGCCTCGACAAGCCTCCACCCCTCGTGCCCTTTCCGTCCCTTGCCCCCGTATGTTCGTCCAGGAAGCACGCCCCAACCGGCGTCGTTCCTCGGGGGCAAACGCACGGCGCCCTGGTCGCCAGCAGGGCGGGGGCGCACAGCCTTCCAGCTCAGTCCGGCTCATTCACGGGCCGCGCGGCGTCCAGCCAACCCCAGTCACGCAGGTAGGTGCGGAACTCGGCCAGCAGCTCGGCGGCGAACTCGCGCTCGGATTCGGGGAGGGTGCGCCGCCACGCCTCGCCCGCGGGGCGGGTGTAGGCGAGAAGGGGAGCGGGCTCGCCCAGGGAGGCGCCCAGCGACTCCAGCAGGGCCTCGTAACGGGCCCGGCGCCACGGGGTCTGCCGGGTCACCTCGTTCAGGAAGTCGGCGGCGGCGTGCTCCAGCAGCACCGGACGACCGATGATCCAGGGAGCCTTGGGTGCGGGAAGGGCCGTCACGCCCGCCTCCAGCCGGGGAAGCCCTCGATGGCGACGAGGGTGGGACGCGGGATGTTCGTGCCCGGCCTGGCGGCAAAGGTGCTCGTGAGCTTGTCCAGGCCCTCGCTGTCCTCGCCGGGGTGCTGCACCGACAGGAACAGGGTCCGCCCGTCGGGCGACCACACCGGGCCGGTCAACTCCGCGTCCCTCGGGCCGATGGCGAAGCGGTAGGCCTGGCCCGCGTTCCGCCCCTCGGTCGGGAAGAAGAACATCGCGTTGTGGCCGTGGAAAGCCTTGATGGGATTGGTGCCCAGATCGCTGTTGTCGGTCACCATCCAGAGGTTGCCGTAGGGGTCGAAGACGAGGTTGTCCGGGCTGGCGAAGCCGCTCTGGGGCCCGCCCACCGCGAAGACCTCCCACAGGAACTTCCGGGCCGCCGGGTCGCCTTCGTCCTCGCGGAACCTCACGATCTGCCCGAAATAGTTGCCGTGTTTGGTGTTGTTCGTCAGCGCGACGTACACCTCGCCCGTGCGGGGGTGAATCTCGATGTCCTCGGGGCGGTCCACCGGGGTGCCGCCCACCGCCAGCGCCGCCGCCCGGGCATCGGCGAGGACGTTGGCCTGGGTGGCGAAGAGCGTCTTGCCGTCCGGGCCCTTGGCCTCCCGGAGCTTTGCGTTCTTCTCCAGGTCGAGGAGAACCCAGGTGCCGTTGCCGAAGTTCGCCACGTACAGGTCGCCGTCCGTGAGCAGGTCGAGGTTGGCCCGCCGGTTCGCGGGGTCGTACCTCCCCCGGCTGACGAACTTGTACACGCACGAGTCCTGCATGTCGTCGCCCATGTAGCCCACCACGCGCCCGTCCTTCGCCAGGGTGACGGCCACGTTCTCGTGGCGGAAACGGCCCATCGCCGTGCGTTTTCTGGGCCGCCACGCGGGGTCGAAGGGGTCGATCTCGGTCACCCAGCCCTGGTGCGTCGCCTCGTAACCGCTGCCCGCCCAGGCCTTCGCGTAACCGTCCACGTTCTCCTCGCAGGTCAGGAGGGTGCCCCACGGGGTCTGCCCGCCCGAGCAATTGCCCACCGTTCCCCGGACGACCGTCGCGCCCCCCACGGCGGCGCTGCCCCGCGCCGGGCCGGTCAGCTCGATCTCGGTAAAGGCGTCCAGGCGGCGGTTCCTGGGGTCGGCGACGATCTTCCACCGCCCGCCCTCGCGGCGCACCCGCACCACGCTCACCCCGACCGAGCGCATCTCGGCCTCGATTTGCGCGGGCGTGCGGTCTTCCGTGTTACCTCCCACGAACAGCGGATTCACGTACTCGTGGTTGATGGTGAGCAGGGCGTCGGTGGAACTCACGCCGCCTTCCAACATGTCGATGGGGAAAAAGCCCACGAAATCGTGGTTGAAGCCGATCTCGCGCCCACCCTCGGTGAAGACCTCGCCCCAGGGGGCCAGCACCTGCCAGCGGTAGCCGGCGGGCAGGGTCAGGGTGTCGGCGTTTCCCGGCTCGATGGCGCGGAAGGTCGGTACCGTGCGGGGGTCGAGCTCCTGGGCGCCCGCCGACACCGGGGCGCCGTTGTTCGCCGTGGCCCCCGCCTCGCCGAGGGTCAGGGGCAGGGTGACCGCCGCCGCGGTGGCCGCCGTGCCCAGCGCGCCGCGCCGGGTAAGCCGGGTGTCCAGCAGGCGGTGCCAGGCGCTGAGCGGAGCTTTGCCGTCCGTGCTCGTCATACCCCCCATTCTGCGCGCGGCACGTCAGCGGCGCCTCAGCGGGAGGTCAGCCGGGCGTCAGGAAGGCCTGGGAAATGCGCGGGTCCCGGTCAGCCTCCCGTGACCTCGTGCCCCGCCGCCCGCAGCGCCGCCACCGCGTTCGCCAGCCGCCCCGCCTTGACGAGCACGTAGTCGGTGTCGAAGGTGGACAGCGCGAAGATGCCCACGCCCGCGTCCCGCAGGGGGTTCAGCACCGCCGCCAGGACCCCCGTGAGGTGGAAGGGAAAGGGCCCGTGAAGCCGCAGGGCCGCCCAGCCGCCCTCCACCCGCAGCTCGCCGGGCACAGGAGCAGGCACGTTCGCCGCCGCCGTGACGATGCTGAGCTCGCCCGGCGCCCCCACCACCGCCCAGAGCTCCCCTTGCGTGGCCCAGGCGGGCGGGGCAGACCCCGGCGGCCCCTGGGCCACCACGTACTCGCCGTTCAGAGCCGAGAGCCTGAGCCGCGCCGCGTCGGTCATGGACCCATCCTGCACCCTTGCGGCGGAGGATGCCCCCGACGGGGGAGGGCACCGTAACTGACGGGCCGGGAATTGATGGCCCCCTAAAATGAGAGTACATTTAGAACCATTAATACTTCGACCCTGGAGGCAACCCAACCCGTGGAAACCCTGCGCGTGTCCGGCAAGTCCCGGCCCAATGCGGTCGCCGGGGCGGTGGCGGCCCTGCTGCGCTCGCAGGGCCGGGTGGAGCTTCAGGCCATCGGGCCCGCCGCCGTGAATCAGGCGGTCAAGGCGCTCGCCATCGCGCGGGGCTACCTCGTCGGCGACGGGCTCGACCTCACCGCGCAGCCCGCCTTCGTCAAGCTCGACATGGCCGAGGAAGAACGCACCGCCGTCACCTTCAGTGTGGTGGCCCTCCGTCTCCAGAACGGCGCGGGCTGAGCCTTTCCGTACGCCTTCCTCAATCACCTTGACGCGAGCCTCATAAAACTTGAGTGATGGACGCTAAGATGTGAGGCAGGAGGAAGACCAGTCATGATCTTCGGGCCGTACACCATCTTGATCATCGTCGTTTTCGTCGCCTCGTTGCTGATCCAGGGGTACCTCAGCCGCACCTACGGACAGTGGGGGCGCGTGCGCAATACCCACAACCTGACGGGTGCCCAGGCCGCCCGCATGATGCTCGACGAGAACGGGCTCTCGCACGTCCCCGTGAACGTGGTGCCCGGCAACCTGTCGGACCACTACGACCCCATCCGCAAGACGGTGAACCTCTCGGAGGCCAACTACCACGTGCCCAGCGTCTCGGCCCTGGCGGTCGCCGCCCACGAGGTCGGGCACGCCATCCAGGACAAGGTGCGGATGCCCGCTCTGGTGCTGCGCGGCAGGCTCGCCGTGCCGCTGAGCCTGGGGATGAACCTCGCGCCGCTGCTGCTCCTCGCGGGCGTGTTCTTGCAGCTCACGGGACTGCTGTGGCTCGGCGTGATCCTCTTCGCGGGGGCGCTGCTCTTCCACCTCGTCACCCTGCCCGTCGAGTTCGACGCCAGCCGCCGGGCGCTCGCCTACCTCAACGGGCGCGGCATCGTCGCCGGGCGCGAGAGCCAGGGTGCGCGGGCCGTGCTCACCGCTGCCGCCCTGACCTACGTCGCGGGCTTCGCGATGGCGCTCGCGCAGCTTCTGAACGTGCTCGGCATCGCGCGCAGCCAGAGTGACTGAGAGCTTCCCGTAGAACAGACAGAACAGACGCCCCGGCCATATGCCGGGGCGTCTGCTTGACGGCAGACGGCTGAGCACGCCTACACGCTGAAGCCGAACATCCGCATCTGGCGCTTGCCGTCCTCGGTCATCTTGTCCGGGCCCCAGGGCGGCGTCCAGACGAATTCGACGTTGACCTCGCTCACCCCGTCGAGGCGACCGACGGCCATCTCGGCGTCCGCGCGGATCAGGTCTTGCACCGGGCAGCCCACGCTGGTGAGGGTCATGGTGATGTCCACGACGCCCCCCTCGCCGACGTCCACCCCGTAGATCAGCCCGAGGTCCACGACGTTGACGGGAATCTCGGGGTCCTTGACGACCTTGAGGGCCTCGAGAATCTGCGCCTCGCTCGGCAGGCCCTCCGGCGTCGCGCCCTGCGCGGTCACGTTGGCGTCGGTGGTGTTCGTATCGTCCATCAGCCCTTCCCCCCTTCGGTGGGCAGCCCGCTTTCCGCCCAGGCCAGCGTGCCGCCCGCGAGGTTCACGACGTCGGTGTACCCGCGGTCGAGCAGGTATTGCCCTGCGCGGGCGCTGCGGGCCCCGCTGCGGCAGATCATCACCAGCGGGCGGCCTTGCGGCAACTCCCCGTAGCGGGCCTCGAACTCGCTCAGCGCGAGGAGCTGCGCCCCCTCGGCGTGCACCTCCTCGAACTCGTGCCCCTCGCGCACGTCCACGAGCAGGGCCCCCTCCCGCACCATCTTCTGCCCCTCTTCGGGCGTAACTTCCCTCATGGGGCCCAGGATAGCCCAGGGGCCGATCCCCAATGGTGCGGGGAAGGGAAGGCTACACTCCTCCCATGCCCCTTCCCGGCGGCGTGACCGTCATCGACCTGCGGCCCGAGGACCTGCGGCGGCGTGAGCCCCTGGAGCGCCTGACCCCCCTCCCGGTGCGCGCTGTCTCGCTGGACGCCATCGAGGAGGGCACCCACGGGCTCGGGCCCGACCTCGGCCCCCTCGTCGTGGTCTGCGAGCGGGGCGCGCGTTCGGGGCTGGCCGCGCGCTACCTTCAGGCGGACGGGCTGGAGGCGGTGGCCTATCCCGGCGGCGTTCCGGCCCTGGCGCGCGAGGGTGAAGGAAAGGCCCTGGCGACCGAGACGGACCCCCCTCTACCCTGAGCCGTGGACGTTTCTCCCGAACAGTTCGAGCGGATGGCGAAGGCCACCCTCGTCGCCTACGCCACCCGCCTCGGGCCCAGCCTCGACCTCACGATGGAGCCGGAGCCCGGGGCGGTCCGCTTCCTCCTGCGGCGGCAGACCACCCCGTCCTCGGAAACCTTCGGGGCCGCCGCCGTCGTCGCCAAGCCCGCCGTCGACGCCGACGGGGTGGAGCCCTTCCAGCGCGTTCTCGACCACCTGCTCGACCTCAACGAGAAAGACACGCTGCCCCCGGTGGAAGGCGGCGAGTTGCCCACCGTCTGCGAGTACCGGGAGGGGGCGGGCTTCCGGGCACTGGGCTGAGGGCGGGGCGGGCGACGTGGACGGTAACTCTCCGGTAATGGCCGGGGCTACGCTCGCCCTATGCCCCCCGACGAAGGAACGGCCCACCCCACCCTGCTCGTGACCACCGATACCAGCCCGCTCGGCGATCACGCCCTCGCCCACGCGCAGGCGCTCGCCGCCGGGCTGGGGGCCGAGCTGTGCGCCCTGCTCGTGCTGCCCGATCCCCTCCCCGCCGTGGCGGACGGAATCGCCTATCTGCCGCCCATGAGCGAGGGGGACCTGCTCGCGGAGCGGCGGGGGGCCGAAGAAAAGCTCGCCGCCCGCGTGCCCGGCGCCCGGGTGCGGGTGGAGCGGGCCACCGGACGCCCCATCCCGGGCGTGATCCTGGGGGTGGCGCGCGACGAGGACGCCCGCCTGATCGTGATGAGCACCCACGGGCGCAGCGGCCTGAGCCGCGCCCTGCTCGGCAGCGTGGCGGAGGGGGTGGCCCACCACTCGCCCGTCCCGGTGCTGCTCGTGCGGGCGCACCACCCGGTCACCCCCTGGTCGGCCTCCCGGCAGGCGGAGCAGGTGGGCTGAGGCTCCCCGCCCCCGTTCCCTGCCTCACGCTCGCTCCCGTGACGGTCGGCTAAACTGGCGCGTTATGCCCGATGTTGCCCAGCGCCGTGCGCGTGTGAAACCCGAAGTGATGAGTCCCGTGGGAGGCTGGCCGCAACTGCGCGCCGCCGTGGAAGCGGGGGCCGATGCCGTCTTCTTCGGGGTCGAGACCTTTCACGCGCGGGCCAAGGTGGGCTTCACGAACGAGGAGCTGCCCGACCTCATGCGGGCGCTGCACGAGCGCGGCGTGCTGGGCTTCGTCACCTTCAACGTGCTCGTCTTCGACCGCGAGCTGCGCGAGGCCGAATCGCAGCTCATCCACCTCGCCGAGAGCGGCGTGGACGCGATCATCGTGCAGGACCTCGGGGTCGCGCGGCTGGCGCACCAGATTTGCCCCGACCTCCCCATCCACGGCTCCACGCAGATGAGCGTCACCTCCGCCGAGGGCGCCGAACTCGCCCGCCGCTTCGGGGCGAGCCGGGTCGTGCTGGGGCGCGAACTCTCCCTGCGCGACATCGGGCGCATCGCGTCTCAGACCGACCTCGAACTCGAAACCTTCGTCCACGGCGCCCTGTGCGTCAGTTACTCCGGGCAGTGCTTCTCCTCGGAGGCGTGGGGGGGCCGCTCCGCGAACCGCGGCCAGTGTGCCCAGGCGTGCCGCCTCCCCTACGAGATGCTGGTGGACGGCGTTTACCGCGATCTCGGCGACGCGCGCTACCTGCTCTCGCCCGGCGACCTCTACGCCCTTCACCAGGTGCCCGACCTCATCCAGGCGGGCGTGAACTGCCTGAAGATCGAGGGCCGCTACAAGGACGCCGACTTCGTGGCCCTGACGACCGCCGCCTACCGCCGGGCCGTGGACGAGGCGTGGGCGGGGTTGCCCCTGAGCGTGACCGCACAGGAGGAGCGCGACCTGGAGCAGGTCTACTCGCGCGGCCTGGGTCCCCACTTCCTGAGCGGGACGAACCACCAGACGGTCGTGCGGGGCCGGGCCCCCAGGCACCGGGGCGTGCGGGTGGGCACCGTGCGGGGCGTGACCGAGCGCGGCGTCCTCGTCGAGCTGACGGAGGAAGTGCGCCCCGGCGACGGCCTCGTCTTCGACCCCGCGAACTGGCGCACGCCCGAGGGCCGCGAGGAGGGCGGCTTCCTGTACGGCCTGTGGCAGCGCGGGCGGCAGGTCGAGACGGTGCGGGCGGGGGAGACCGCCGAACTGCGCTTCGGGCGGGGCGCGGTGGACCCGGCGCGGGTGCGGCCCGGCGACCCGGTGTGGCGCACGCACGACCCCGCCCTCTCCAACCGCGTCAAACCTTTCCTCGAAGCGCAGGACCCGGTGTACACCCGCCCCGTCACCGCCCACTTCCGGGGTCACGTCGGGGAGGGGCCCGCCCTCACCCTCACCGACGAGCAGGGACGCAGCGTCACGGCGACTCTCGACGCCCCCCTCCAGCCCGCCCGCAACCGCGCGCTGGACGAGGCGACCCTCGCCGAGCAACTCGGCAGGCTGGGCGGCACGGGCTACCACCTCGCGGGCCTGAGCGCCGACCTCGCCGGGGCCGGGTTCCTCCCCGTGTCGGGACTCAACGCGCTGCGGCGGGAGGCGGTGGAGGGGCTCACCGCCCTGCGCGGTCAGGCCCCCGAACGCAAGATTCAGACACGGTTGGACGAGACGCTGCGGGAGGCCCTCGCCTCACAGCCCACGGCCCACGCCCCCCAACCCCGCCTCCACGTCCTCGTCCGCACCCCCGAGCAACTGGGCGCCGCCCTGGAAGAACGCCCCGACTCCATCACCCTCGACTACCTGGAGCTGTACGGCCTGGGGCCCAGTGTCGAGCGGGTGCGGGCGGCGGGCCTTCCCGTGCGGGTCGCCAGCCCGCGCATCCTCAAGCCGACCGAGCAAAACCTCCAGCGGTTCCTGCTCTCGCTGAACGCGGAATTGCTCGTCCGGTCGGGCGGGCTGCTGGAGGGTTTGCAGGGCACGCCCGACCTGCCCGCGCTGACGGGCGACTTCAGCCTCAACGCGGCGAACGTCCTGACCACCCGCGCGCTGCTCGACCTGAGGCTAAACCGCGTCACGCCCACGCACGACCTCAACGCCGCGCAGATCACCGACCTCGCCCGGCTGGTCGGGCCCGAGCGGCTGGAAGTCATCGCCTACCAGCACCTGCCCGTCTTCCACACCGAGCACTGCGTCTTCTGCCGCTTCCTGTCACAGGGCACCGACCACACCAACTGCGGCCACCCCTGCGAGTCGCACCGGGTCGCCCTGCGGGATGAGCGTGGCCTTACGCACCCCGTCATGGCCGACGTGGGCTGCCGCAACACCGTCTTCGAGGGCCGTCCCCAGGTGGCGGGCGCCCACCTGACGGACTGGCTGGCGGCGGGATTGCGCGACTTCCGCCTCGAATTCGTCCACGAGACGCCGGGGCAGGTGCGCGAGGTGATCCGCCTGCACCGCGCCTTCCTCGCGGGCGAGCTTGGCGCGACCGCGCTGGAAGCCCGGCTGCGCGTCCTCTCCGACCAGGGAACGACCGAGGGGAGCCTCTTCGTGCCGGAGGGGTTCGACCGCCTGCCCGCCCTGCCCGTCGTGTAGGAAAAGGGGGAGGGGGGACGGCGGAGTTAGGCCACGCTTCATGAAGCCCTGCTTGCCAAGATGTTCACTTCCGTCAGGAAAGCGGGCCCCGTACGATGACCCATGCGCGCGGCGGAACCCGTGAAAACCGAACGGCACGACGTGGGGGCGGGGCAACACCACACCAACACGGGGGTGCGCCCGGTGCACACCTACCGCGAGCACGCCCACGGCCTGTTCGTCGCGCGGGACTTCGTGGCCCACCCGCGCATCCGCGCGTGGCAGGCCCACCTCCTGCCGGAGACCGGCGTGCAGGTCTGCCGCTACGACTTCCACGGCCCCCGCGAACACGACCACTACATCGACGTCGCCACCATCACGCGGGAAGGCGACCTCTGGACCGTCCGCGACCATTACCTCGACATCGTGGTCCACGACGGCATGGCCGCCGAGATCGTGGACACCGACGAACTCGTCGCCGCGCACGAGGCGGGGTTCATCGGCGCCGCCGAGCTGTGCCGCGCGGTCGCCACCGCCCACCGGGTCGTCTCCGGCCTCGTGCGCGCCCGCTACAGCGTGCCGGAGTGGCTCGCCGGGCAGGGCGTCCACGTCGAGTGGCTGAGCACGCCCGAGACGGTGACGGTCTGAGGGGACGCGCCCAGGCCCGACTCGAAGCCGCCCTGCCCGCCGCGCTTTCGCGGGTCACCGCTGCCCCCGGCGTCTACGCGGTGCTGTGGTGCGGCTCGGCGGCGCGGGGAGAGGCGGACGAGCACAGCGACCTCGACTTCCACGCGCTCGTGACCGGGGATCACCGCTGGCGGAGCAGCTTCGTGGTGGACGGGGTGCCCGCCGAGGTCTTCCACAACCCGCCCCGAACAGTTCAGGTGAGGTTCGCGCAGGGAGAAGCGGCCACCGTCGCCATGTTCGCCGGGGGGCGCGTGCTCGTCCCGCATCCTGACCTCGACGCCCTCGTCGCCGAGGCCCGCGCCCTGTACGCGGCGGGTCCGGCCCCCCGTCCTCCCACTCCTGCCGAACGGCACCTGCTCCTTGACGAGGTGATCGAGGCGCGCGCTGCCGTGAACGAGCCCATGCACCCTTACCTCGTGGCGAGCGCCGCCGGGAGGCTGGTGCGGGCCCTCTACGCGGCGCGGGGTTGGTGGGAGGTGGGGCCCCGCCGCTGGCTCTCCGATCTGGCGGCCCGAGAGGCCGAGGCCGCCCAACCCCTTCACGCCGCGCTCAACGCTCTCCAGCCGGATGAACGGCAGGCGGCCCTGGAGGCGCTGGCCCTCTGCGTTCTGGGCAGCCTGGAGTATGGGGAGAGCGCCACCGAGCCCCAGGCCCTGCCCTGATCCCCGGACAATGACCGCCTAGACGCCGCAGAGGTGGGTAAGGCAATCGGCAGATGGTGGGAGCGTAATGCTCCGGTACGCTGGAACAGCCATGATGCAACTCCTCACGCTCTACTGATGCCTCTAGCCTGAACCGCCCGGGTTTCACCCCTGACCCGGTTGTGGATGGTGTTGCTTCAGGAAGTCAGTCCCACTGGCGTTTTTGGCTGTTCAGACGCTGGAGGAGTGTTATGTCGTTCTATATTCGAGCCTTCAAGGCGGGCGATCTCGCCGCCGTTCGCGCCCTGCACGAGCAAAGCCAGACGGAGCCCACCGTGGACCGTGCCGCCACCCAGGAGGAAGACGCCTCCAGCGAGGAGGTCTTACGGCGCTTCGTCGCCGAGGAAGGGGGCGACCTCGTGGGCTACGGCTACGTGGCCCGCTCCGCCTGGCACCCGGAAGGGTGGTTTCAATGCGAGGTCTTTGTCCTGCCCTCGGCCCGCCGCCGGGGGATGGGCTCCGAGTTGACGAATCGTGCGGTGGCCTGGGCGGAGGCGGTGGGTGCCACCTCGTTAACCACCTGGGTGAACGGCCTGTTTCCCGAGTTCGAGCACTTTGCTTCCCAGCGCGGGTTCGAGGAGGTCCAACGCTTCGTGACCATGACGCTGAGTGTCGCCGAGGCCGATGACGAACGGCTGGCTCAGTGGGTGGCCCGGGCGCAGCAGAACGGTCTTTCCCTGTTCACCTTCGAAGAGAAGGGGCGCGACCAGGAGGCGCGACAGAAGCTGTACGAACTCAACCGCCGCCTGGCCCCCCTCCTGCCGGGCAACGGCGACGAGTTCCCGACCTTCGAGGAGTACGAGCGCGAGATCATAGAGGCCGAATGGTTCCGGCCCGAAGGGCAGTTGATCGCGGCCCAGGGCGAGCATTGGGTCGGATTGGTGGGCCTGGGCTTCTACGAGGAAGGACGGCGCCTCCACCACGAATTCACGGCACTGGACCCGACGTATCAGGGGCGGGGGATCGCGCTCGCCCTCAAAGCGTGGAGTGTTCAGAAGGCCAAGGCCTGGGGGATGCACGAAATTCGAACTGGCAATGATGCGTCCAATACGGCGATCATCAGCCTCAACCGTCGCCTGGGCTACCACCTCCAGCCAGGGGTCGTCAAGCTGCGCCGAACGCTTCGCACAGGGTAGTAAGACAGGGCGATGAGGCGGGGGGCTCATGCATCCTTCGCTTCATCGTCACTTTCTCGTGAAGAATGGCCGTCTAAGCGATGGGCACTTCTGCCTGTACTCCAGGAGGAAGACTCAGAAGTTTCTTCAGCGGCGTGTCCCCGTGCTTGAGGAGGTAGGTCAGGAAGTTCATCTCGCGCTCCTGCGGGGTGCCCAGCGGCAGCAGGTGACGTTTCAACCGCTTGAGCTGCCGCGTCCGGTCGTCCTCCTGGCGGGCGAGGGCGTGGAGGGCGAGGGTCTGGAGGTGACGAATCCGCGCCGTCGTCCGCACTCGGGTGCGTTCGGCGGCCCCGGCGAGGGTGGGGTCCAGCGCCCCGAGTTCTTCCGTCAGCGCCTGTAATTCGCCGTCCAGCGCGGCGAGGCGCTCGGCGGAGGCGGCCCCCGCCCCCCGTTCCCGCGCGAGCGCCCGGCCCAACACCCCCTCCGGGTCGGCCTGCACCTCGGCGGCGCTCGCCCCCAGCCTGGTGAGGAGCCGCGCCACGTTGGGCTCCAGCCACGTCACGCTCAGGCGCGGCCACAGCAGCGGCTGCCCGAGCCCGTGGAGGCCGTACACCCCGGCGAGCTGCGCTCCATACGCGATCTCCCCCGGCCCCACCACGAAGGCGAGGGTGGGCAGCAGCGCATCCTGCACCACCGGGCGCAGCCCCGCCGCCGGGGTCAACCGCGTGGGATCGCCATGCAAGACGGCGAGAAGTTCGTCGCGGGTGTACGTGCCCGTCTCGGTGGAAAACCTCTTGCCGTCGAAACGCAGGAGCCTCCGCTGCCCGTCCCCCTCCTCCACAAAGAGGTTCGTGGCCCCTGCCGGACGGCGCAGTTGTGGCTCGAAGCCCGCCTCCGAGAGCCGTTCCGCCGCGTCCTCGATCAGGGCGGGACCTTCCAGCGGGCGCTCCAGTTCGCGGGCGAGCGTGGGGGCCATCAGGGCAGCCAAGGCCGGGTGCATGGGATCGAGAACGAGCAATCCAGCGGGAGCGAGCAGCCCGTGGATCAGCCGCGCGAACACGTCCGCGTAGCTCCCTCCACCTGCCAGCGCCCGCTCCACCCTTGAGCGCACCGCCGCGCGGTACTCGGGGGCCGTGTCGAAGCGGTCCAGCAGCCCGAGGACCTGCGCCGTCCACTCCTCCCGCCAGGGCACCCGGCCCACGGGCACGCCCTGGGGCACGTCCAAGGTGAGGCGGTGCAGTTCCTCCGCATGGTCGAGGAGGGTGGTCGAGGCCACCTCCGCCGCGTCGTGGTCCTGGCTGGCGACCCAGTAGACGGCGACGACGGGCGCGTCCTCGCGGTCGAGGTGCCGGGCGAGGAGGGCCGCGTCCGCCCCCTTGTGCACGCTGTACGCCGGGCCCGTCAGGAGCCCCGCCTGCTGCCCCGTCACGACCACCCGCGACGCGGGGTGCGCGAGCCGGGTGAGGGTCGCCTCTACCTCCCTGTCCAGCGTGCCCAGGTCGCGGTGGTATTCACGCAGGGCGTTTGCCAGGGCCGCGCGGTCCACGTCCCGCCGCTCCTCGCGTGCCGCCTCCAGGTTGCCTGCCCGCAGCCGGAAAAAGCCGGGCAGGTCGCCCGCCCGGTACGCCGCCGCGATACTCCTCGTCCCCTTCAAGGTCCCACCGTCTTCCGCATCGGGCCCAGCCTAGAACGTTTATGCGCCGGGGTGGCGTGCTGACCTCACGGACACGCTGCCCGTTCGTTGGGAAACGGTCGCCCACGCACCGCCGGGCTTGAGGAGACGACCCAGGGCGGGGACGACGGAACCGGAAGACGCGCGCTTCCTGCCCGCCCTACCGCAGCGGCTCCCGCGAGGCGTGGATCAGCCCCGCCCGGTCGGTGAGGATGATGCGGCGGTAGCCCAGGTCGAGCAGCCCGCGCGCCCGGAAGTCGCCGAGGAGCTTGGTGATCGTCTCGCGGGTGCTGCCGACCACGTGGGCGAGGTCCTGATGCGAGACCCGCTCGCGCAGGGCCAGCACGCCGCCCTCGGGCCAGGTGCCCTCCCGCTCGGCGAGGGCGAGGAGGGCGAGCGCGAGGCGCTGCGAGACCTCCATGAAGACGAGGCCGGAAAGCCTTTCTTGCACCCCGCGCGTCTGGCGGGTGATCTGCTCGGTCAGGGCCACCCCGACCGCCGGGTGCGCGCGGGTGAGGCGGGTCAGCGTCTCGCGGCCCAGCATCAGCGACTCGGTGTCGTCCATCGCCTCGGCGTACATGCCGTACCGCTCGCCCGGAAGCAGCGCCGACGCCCCCAGCAGCGAGCCGGGGCCGTGCACGTCGAGCGTGACCTCGCGCGCCGCCGCTCCGAGGCGGTAGAGCCGCACGCTCCCGCGCGTGAGCACGTGCAGCGTCTCCGCCGGGTCCTCGGGATGAAAGAGCAGCCCCCCCCGCGCCCAGCGGCCTATGCGCGCCGCCGCCATCACCTGCGCGAGCGTCTCCTGGGGCAACGCTCCGAATGCACCGGACATCATGAGTTTCAGTCTGCCACACCGCCCCGTTCTGACCCGCGCACAGCCCGTGTTACAATTCGCGCCACGCATGACCCGACCCCAGCCCACCGCCCAGCCTCACCCGGCGGAGCGCCTCACCCTCCTTGGCCTCCCGCTCGACGTGACCGATCTGGAGGGAACGCTTGACCGCCTCGGCGAGTGGATGTTCCGTGCCCCCCGCTCGCCCCACACCGTCGTCACGCTCAATCCCGAGTACATCGTGCAGGCGCGGGGGCGACCCGACCTCGTGGCGGCGGTGCAGGAGGCCGACCTCGTGACGGCGGACGGCATCGGCATCGTGTGGGCCGCGCGGCAACTGCACGGGCGGGAGGTGCCCCGCGCCCCCGGCTACGACATCGTGAAGGGCCTGATGGCGCGGCACGGGCCACAGTTGCGCGTCTTCTTCCTGGGGGCCAAACCCGGCGTCGCCGAGAGAGCCGCGCAAAACGCCGTGCGGGACTACGGTATTCAGGTCGCGGGCGTCCACCACGGCTATTTCGACCTCCCCGAGGACCGGCGGGTCGCGGAACTCGTCGGCGCCTCGGGCGCGCACCTCGTCCTGACGGGGATGGGCGGCGGGCGGCAGGAGACCTTCAACGGGTACTGGCGGCAGGTCCTCGGCGCCCCCGTCATCATCGGCTGCGGCGGCGTGATCGACGTATTCGCCGGGACCGCCGACCTCGCCCCCACCTGGACCCGCAGGCTCGGCGTCGAGTTCCTGTGGCGGGTGGGCCTCGACCGCAAGCGCTGGAACCGCGCGCCACGGCTGGCCCGGTTCGTCCAGATGGTGCGGGCGGAGAAGAGGCGGCGGTAGGCCGCCCGGCCATGCCCCTCGCCGCCCTCTACGACGTACACGGCAACCTGCCTGCCCTGGAGGCCGTCCTCGACGAGGTGGAGAGGGTGGGGGCAAGGCAAGTCCTGATCGGCGGGGACGTGGCGTACGGGCCGTTCGTGCGTGAGACGCTCGACCTGCTGCTCGCCCTCGGGGACCGCGCCGGCTGGGTTCGCGGCAACGCCGACCGGGAACTGGTGGAGTTCTTCGACACGGGGACCACGGGGGCGTCATTGCCGGACGATCAGCGCCGGGCCCTCGCGTGGGAGGCTCAGAGGCTTGACCGCAGCCACCGCGACTTCCTCGCCGCCCTGCCCCACCGCCGCAGGGTGGAGGTCGAGGGGCTGGGCCCCGTGCTCTTCTGCCACGGTTCGCCCCGGAGTGACGAGGAGATCATCACCCGCCTGACCTCTGAGGAACGGCTGGCGCGCCTCCTGGCCGGGGTGGAGGAGAGGGTCGTCGTCTGCGGCCACACCCACGTCCCCTTCGACCGCGTGGTGGGCGGCGTGCGGGTGGTGAACGCGGGCAGTGTGGGGATGGGGTACGGGCCCCCCGGCGCCTCGTGGGCCCTCCTCGGCCCGGGGGTGGAGGTGCGGCACACGGGGTACGACCGGGAGCGGGCCGCCGCGCTTTTCCGGCGAAGCGGCCACCCCCTGGGCGACACCTTCGCGGAGAATGTGGAACGGCCCGCCTCGGCAGAGGAGGCGAGCACGTTCTTCGAGGAGTTGGCGTTGCGGCGGGAGCGTGCGGACGTCCTCTAGCGCTCCTCGCCCAGTGCCCCGTCCAGCGCCTCCAGCATCTCGTCCACCTCGGCGTCCGAGATCGTCAGGGGCGGGCCGAGGAGGAGGTGGTCGCCGCGCGTGCCGTCCACCGCCCCGCTCCCCGGGTAGGTGATCAGCCCGCGCCGCATCGCCGCCGCCGCCACCCGCGCCGCGATCCCCGGCGTCTCGAACGCCCGCCCCGTCGCCGGGTCGCCGAGCACCAGCCCGAGGAGGAGGCCGTGCCCGCGCGCCTCCAGCACCGTGCCGTGCCGCGTCTGCACCTCCCGCAGGCCCGCCAGCAGCCGCTCGCCCCGCACCCGCGCGCACGAGGCGAGCCCCTCCCGCTCCACGATGTCGAGCACCGCGAGGCCCGCCGCCACGCTGACCGGGTGCCCGGCGTACGTGAACCCGTGCTTGAAAGCACCCGAGCCCTGCATCACCGTGTCGTACACCTCCGCGCTCGCGGCGAGTCCGGCCAGCGGGGCGTATCCGGCGGCGAGTCCCTTGCCCAGCACCACGATGTCCGGCGTGACCTCCCCGCCCAGCCGCACGGCCAGGGGAAGGCCGCAGCGCCCCATCCCGCTCATCACCTCGTCGGCGATGAAGAGGACCCCGTACTCGCGGCAGATGTCGGCGACGCGCGCGTGGTAACCGGGATTGGGGGCCAGCGCCGCGTCCGACGCCCCCACCACCGGCTCGGCGATGAAGGCCGCGACGCTCGAAGGGCCCGCCTCCTCCAGCACCGCCCGCAGGCGCTCGGCGTCCTCCTCGCCGCCCAGCGCGGGGTCGGGCCGGGGCATCTTGGGCCACGCCGCCTCGTTCATCAGCGGGGCGTACAGGGCTCGCCGTGTCCCCATCCCGCTCGCCGCGAGCGCCCCCAGCGAGGCGCCGTGGTAGCTCGGCACGCGCGTCACCACCTTGTACCGCCCCGGCTCCCCGCGCTCGACGTGGTACTGCCGCGCGAGCTTGATGGCGCTCTCGTTCGCCTCCGACCCGCCCGACACGGCCCAGAAGCGGTCATCCGGCAGCCCCAGGAAGCCCATCAGCCGCGCCGCGTACTCCTCCAGCACCGGCGAGGTGAACTGCGACCCGTGGACGAAGGGCAACTCGCGCGCCTGCCGCGCCATCGCCTCGCCGACCTCGGGGCGACCGTGGCCGATGTTTGCGACGAGCGCCCCGGATGAGCCGTCGAGGTAACGCCGTCCTGCGTCGTCGTGGAGGTACACGCCTTCGCCGCGCACGGCGGTCGGGTAGGGCTGGCGAGAGCGGTAGAAGACGTTGCTGGGGTGGGTCATGGGGCCTTTCGTAGGTCAGGAGTCGAGGAGGGGCGGCAGGGCCAGCCACTCGCGCAGGGGCGGCGAGCCCTCGACCTCCATTGCGCGGAGGATCAGGCGGCAGGCGGCGCGGTGTGATCGGAGGTCGGGGAAGGGGAGACGTTCGGCGTACCCGCTGCGGAAGTGCCGGGCACCCTCCGGTGTGAGCAGCACCTCCCACAGGCACAGGTCGAGTTCCGGCGGGGCGAGGGCCGAGGCCTCCACGTCCACCAGAGCGAAGGGCTGCCCCTCCCGCCACACGAACTGCGAGCCCGCCCAGTCGAGAAGCATGGGCACGGCGCGGGTGGGCGGGGGGCGGCGAACGCAGCCTCGACCTCCGGCCAGTGGGGAGCCCAGGCGTCCGCGTCGCAGTGAGCGGCGATCTCGCGCACGACGTTCAGGGCGCGGGGGTAAAAGTCGGCCAGGGGGAAGCGGATTCGGCCCGCCGGGTCTCCGAAAGTCTCGGAAGCCCGGGCATGAACCCTTGCCACCCGCCGCCCGAGTTCCGCCGTGTCCGCCTCCCGCAGCTCACGGGACGGCTCACCCTCCACGAACTCGACGACGAGGGCCGGACCTCCCCGGAACTCTGCCGAGCCCAGCACCCCCGGCACGGTCCATGCCCCGACCTCCCGCCACAGGTTGTAGGTGGCCGAGACCGCCCCCAGGTCGCGCGGGTCCGTCCCGAACAATCCCGTCAGCCCCAGCATGAACGGGCTCACGTCGGGGGAGGTCCACCACGGGCGCCGGACGATCACCGGCCCCCCCGACAACTCCACCCGCCACACGTGCGAGGCGCGGCTGGAATCCCCGGCGTTGAGTTCGGTGACGGCGAGCGCTCCGCCCAGGTCCACTCCTGCCGCTGGCGGCTGAAAGCTGGCCGCCGCCCGCCCCCCTACCACGTGTCCCCCCCGCCCGGCGGCGGCCAGAGTCCCAGCGCCTGCCGGATGGTGACGACCTGTCCGAGGTGGTAGAGGCCGTGCCCCGCGAAGTTGGCGAGCATCGCGGCCCAGGGGTGGCCCTCGCGGGTCGGGGTGGCGGTGAAGGCCGGGTCACGCGCCAGCGCCCGCAGCCGCCCCTGCCCTGTGAGGAGCCGGGCCTGCTCCTCCTCCCACGGTCCCGGCGCAGGCCAGCCGCCCGCCGCGTACTCGGGCCGGAGAGGGGCGCCCCCCCCCGCCTCCTCCAGCAGAAAGTCCTGCCAGAAGGCCACGTGAGCGACGATCTGCGCCACCGAGTGCGGTAACATCTCCGGCACCCGCGCCGCGTCTTCCGCGCCCAGCCCCTCCAGCGCCCGCTCCCACGAGACGTTCGCCGGACCACCGGGAAACAGGTTCCCGACCGCCTTCCCGAAGGCGGGTTGCTCTCCTACCACGTGTCCCCACCCCCGGGAGGCGGCCACGCCCTGAGTGCCTGCCGCACCGTCACCACCTGCCCGAAGTGGTGCGCCGTGTGCAGCGCGAAGTCCGCCAGCAGCTCCCCGATGGTCTCCTCGTGGTTGACCGGGTTGGCGAGGTCGGGCCGGGCGGTGTGCGTGTCCACCCGCGCGAGCAGCTCGTAGAACTCGGCCTTCACGCGCGGCCAGTCCTCCTCCCGCACGGCGGGCCAGGTGTCCGCCGCGCGGGCCGGGTAGGGCAGCGCCTGGCCCATCTCGATGATGTCCAGCATCCAGCGGTTCCACCAGTTCACGTGCGCGACGAGTTCGGCCACCGAGTGCGGCAGACCGTCGGGCCGCCGCGTGGCCGTCTCCGCGTCGAGCCCGCTCAAGGACGCCTCCACGCCCACAAACGCCTGCCCGCCCCGGAAGAGCTTGGGCAGCAGTCGGGCGAAGGCGAGCTGGGCGCGCTCGTTCCTGTCCATCTGGGGGTCGGTCGTCATGGGGTCAGTTTCGCAGAGAGTGGTGCGGGGGCGGGTTACCCTGGCCTTGAGATGAGTGCCGTGATCAGGACCGCGAGCGAGCTGGGGGTCGCCCTCCGCACGCCGGGGGACGTGTCCCGCATCGTGGGCGCGGCCTACGATCTCGGCGGGCTGATTCTGACCGAAGCCGACCTGTCTCCCGAGTTCTTCCGCCTGCGGGACGGGCTGGCGGGCGAGGCGTTCCAGAAGTTCACGAACTACAGTATCCGGGTCGCGCTCGTGCTGCCGGACTTCCACGCGCACGGCGAACGCTTCGCGGAACTGGCCCATGAGCACAGGGCCCACCGCTGGATTCGCTTCGTCCACACCGAGGAGGAGGCGCGGGCGTGGTTGCAGGCCGCCTCCCGCCCCTGAGTCAATATTTCTGCGCCACCGTCTTCGTCTGCACGAACCAGAAGAGGTAGTCGGGCCCCCCCACCTTGGCGTTCGTGCCGCTCATGTTGTACCCCCCGAAGGCGTGGGTGCCGGAGAGCGCCCCCGTGCACTTGCGGTTGATGTAGAGATTCCCGACGTGCATCAGCCGCCGCGCCTCGTTGATCTTGCCGGGGTCGCGGCTGTAGAAGGCGGCGGTCAGCCCGTACTCCGAGTCGTTGGCGAGGTCGATGGCATGGCGCCAGTCGCGCGCCCGGGTGAAGGTCAGCACCGGCCCGAAAATCTCCTCCTGGAAGAGGGGGTCCTTCGGGTCCACGTCCGCGAAGATGGTGGGCTGCACGTACCCGCCCTCGCGTTCCCCGCTGTCCGCCCGCTCCCCGCCCAGGACGAGTCGCGCCGTCTGCTTCCCGTTCTCGATGTAGCCCATGATCCGCCGCGCGCTCCCCTCGTGGATGACGGGACCGAGGGGGGCGTTCTCCTCGGGCGACCCGACCTTCAACTCGCGGGCGAGCGACACAACCTTGTCAAGCAGCGCGTCGTACACGCCCTCTTCAGCGATCACGCGGCTGCACGCGGAGCACTTCTGCCCGGCGTACCCGAAGGCGGCCTGCACGATGCCCGTCGCGGCGGCGTCGAGATCGGCGTCGGCGCACACCACCGTGGGGTCCTTGCCGCCCATCTCGGCCATGACGCGCTTGAGCCACCGCTGCCCGGGCTGCACCTTTGCCGCGCGCTCCATGATCCGGCAGCCGATCTCCTTGGAGCCCGTGAAGGCGATCATCCGCACGTCCCTGTGGTCCACCAGCGGATCGCCCAGCACCTCGTCCGTCCCGGTGATGAACTGGATGACGTTCCGGGGCAACCCCGCCTCGAACAACAGCTCCACGAGGAGGAGGCTCGACAACGGCGTCTCGGAGGCGGGCTTCCAAACCACCGTGTTCCCCGCCGCGATGGCCCCCAACGCCATACCGAGCGGAATCGCCGCCGGGAAATTCCACGGGCTGATCACCGCGACGACGCCGATAGGTTCGTAGACGGTGGTGACGTGCTCGTCCGGCATGGGGTAGACGGGCTTGCCCTGCGCCCACTTCAGCGTCTCGCGGGCAAAGACCTCGAAGTGGTCCACACACTCGGCGACCTCGCCGTCGGCCTCGGCCCAGTTCTTGCCGTTCTCCAGCCCCATCACGGCATTGAACTCCATCCGCCGGGCGCGCAGCAGTTCGCCCGCCCGCTTGAAGATGGTCGCCCGCTGCATCGGGTCGGAGAAGCGCCACGTCTCGAACGCCTCTTTTGCGGACGCCACGGCCTGCTCCAGTTGCTCGGGCGTCGCCTTGGGGAAACGCCACACCACCTCGCGCGTGTCGGCGGGGTTGCGGACCTCGAAGGTCTCCCCGCTCTCCACCCGCTCGCCCCCCAGGGACAGCGGGAAGGTGCGGCCCACGTATCTCTCCCGTACCCGGCGGTAAGCCTCCCGCTGCGCCTGCGCCACGTCCTCGCGGCTGAACGGGAAGTACGGTTCGTGCTCGAAGGGGAGAAAGCCCTCCATCAGCGTGCTCGTCATCGGCCCTGCCTCCTTATGGTCGAGGTGAGGCTAACACGGGGCGCGAGAAGGGACAAAATCGCTGTCAGACGCAAAAAGATGCCCCTCAAGGTGACTCCTCCCGTCGCCTGGCATCCCCCATCGCCTTGCAAATGAAAAGCGCCTGGACGTGGCTCCCCCCGCTCGGCGCGGTCAGACTCTTGGGCTCCCCTTCATCTTGTGCGCCCCACTCAATTGCCGAGCTGGAGGCAAATAAACTACCAATTGGTAGGTAAAGGAGGTAAGGAGGCGGCCTGGGGGCCGTCCGTGCCGTTCACGCCGTCCGGTCCCGAGCGAGAACCGCTAGGTTAAGCCCATGCCGCGCCCGCGCAAGGAAGACGCCCGAGACACGCGCGAACTGGTGCTGGCGGCGGCGAGCGCGCTACTGCACGAGTACGGCTACCTGGGGGTCTCGATGGACGCCGTGGCCGAGAGGGTGGGTGTCCGCAAGGCGAGCCTGTACCACCACTTCCCGGGGGGCAAGGAACAGGTCGTCCTGGAACTCGCCGAGCGGGCCATCGGGCGTGACGCCGCCGGGTTCGCGCGGGCGATCCGGGATCACATGACCGCCCGCGCCCGCCTGACCGCCATCGCCACCTACGTCTTCTCCGGCCCGGTGCAGACGGGACGCGTGGTGCGCGACGCCCTGCGGTTCCTGCCCCAGGAGCACCAGACCCATGTCTTCGACCTCTTCTCCCGGCTGAATTACCTCCAGATTCGTCAGGTGATCGAAGACGGCGTGGCCTCGGGCGAATTGCGCCCCCACGACAGCGAGCGCAGCGCCTGGGCTTTCCTGGATCTCGTCTCCGAGATGGGCTCGGGAGGGGAAACGCCGCGCGACGCCAGCCTGGCGACGTGGATTGCAGCCCTGCTCATTGACGGCCTCGGTGCCTAAACTCCTTCCCAAAAACCTACCGAACGACCGTTCCTCCGAAGCACTCTCCTCTGGAGGTTCCTGGTGACGACCTTGACCCGTTCCCGTTCCCGTTCCGCCCCCCGGTTCCGCTGGTGGCATGCCCTGGGCATCTTCGCCGCCGCCAACGCCGTGAGCATCCTGCCTGCTGGTGTCAATGGTAACGAGGCGTTCTACAACGACTTCAAGCGTCCCACCGTCGCCCCGCCCGACTGGCTCTTCCCGCCGATGTGGCTCTTTCTCAACGTCACGTCCCTGATCGCCCTTGCGCGGGTCGCCAACGACCCCGAGCAGACCGGGGACCACCGCAAGGTATACGTGCTCGAAGGCAGCGGCTGGGTGCTGTTCGCGGCCTTCAACACCGTGTATTTCGGGCTGAGGAGCCCGGTGCTGGGGGCCGCGGACACGGCGGCGGGCCTGGCCGTGGGGGCGGGGAGCCTCGTCTACAGCCTGAAGGTGGACCGCCGCGCGGGCCTGCTGATCCTGCCGCGGGTCCTGTGGCTGCTGCTCGCCACCTACGTCTCGGTCTGGGTCGCCCGGCACAACCGGGACGAGTTCCTGAGCCGCGGCAGGAGCTAACCCTGCCCCTGAGCCCACAGCGCCGCCCCGATCAGCCCCGCGTCCGCCCCCAGCTCGGCGTGGACGACCTCGGGGCGGTAACGGGCGGGGAAGTGGGTGAGTGAGTCCCGCACCCGCGCCAGATACCCGGGACGCAAGCCCACGCTGCCGCCCAGGGCCACCCGCGTCACCCCCAGCAGGGCGGCCACGTCGGCGACTTTCCAGGCGATGCGGGCGGCGGAGTGCAGGTAGGCGGCGTCGGCCACGGCGTCCCCGTCCTCGGCGGCGTCGCACAGGGCGCGGGCGTCGGCGTGGCCGAGGACCCGGGCCCGCGCCCCCAGCGCCGTGCCGCTCGTCTCGAACTCCAGCGGGCCGAGCGGACCCAGCGTCGGGACCTCGGCCCCCGGTGACCACGCGGCGGGCACGCTGACGAAGCCCAGTTCGGCGTCCAGCCCGTTCGCGGCGAGGTGCAGCCGCCCACCCAGCACGGGCCCCGCCCCCACCCCGGTGCTGACGGTGATGAACATGAACTCGCCCGCCCCCCGTCCCGCCCCGGCGGCGAACTCGCCCCAGGCGGCGGCGCGGGCATCGTTCAGGGCGGCGCACGGCAGGCCCAGCCCCGCGCCCAGCCGCTCGGCCAGGGTGATGTCCGTCCAGCCGGGGAAGGTGTGGGCGGCGGTGGCGGTCACCCGTCCCCCGGCGACGGCCCCCGCGCAGGCCACACCGAGGGCGGAGGCTCCCGGGGCGAGAGGCCCGGTGAGGTCCAGGGCGGCGGCGATCACGGCGTCCGGGTGGGCGGGCTTCGGCGTGCGCGTCTCCCGCCGCTCGGTCACGCGTCCCCCCTCGATCAACGCGGCGCGGATGGACGTGCCCCCGATGTCGAGGGCGAGCAGGGGGGGAGAGGTGTCGTCTTGAGCCAGGGTCACGCCGTCATTCTCCCCGTTCTCGTGCCCGCGCGGGAGGTGGGGCGGCGTGTCCCCGGGGCGCTTGCTAGGCTGGGCCCACGGACCACGCCCGCCGTTTCACACCCACCCTGGAGAAGAGGTTTTCATGGACAGCGCATCCTGGCTCGGTCTGCTCCTCCAACTGGCCGTCGCCTCCCCGGTGTGGATCGTTCTGGTGGTGGGAATCGTCCTCGCCGCCGGGCGCCGCCGCGAAGCCCCCGCCCGTTACGGGCTGATGCTGGCCGCCCTCGTGCTGTTTCTGGTGCTGGGCGTCGGGAGTGCCCTGGTGGGCGCGCTGCTCCCCTGGACGGTGGTCCGGCAGGCCCTGCCCGCCGCCCAGGTGGGTGCGATCTACGCCGTCATCGGGGTGGTGAACACCCTCCTGCACGCCGTCGCGTGGGTGCTGCTGCTCGTCGCCGTGTTCCGGCGGCCCACGGTGCAGCGTCCCGGCCAGGGCAACGTGGTGTCGCCGCAGCCCCGCGACGGAGGTTAATCTTCGCCGGGCGCCGACTCCCACCCCCCAGCGGCGCTCACGGTGAGCGGAAACACGCCTGTGAACAGCCGGGGCCAGGCGAGGTGGGCTTCGCCGACTTCCAGCCTCAACCCCGTTCCCGCAAAATGCCGCTCCCACAGCGTCTGAATTCTGGGGGTGATGATCTCCCGCAGATGCGCTTCCGCCGCCCCCAGTTGCTCCCCCAGGTCGAAGGGACTGGGGTTATTCAGTCGTGCGCGGACCTCCGCCCGCGCGAACGCCTGATACAGCGCGTCGTCCACCATGCGGGAAAAGAGAGCTTCTGCGTACGCCGCCCGGTCCCGCACCAGGGGCGCGAGCTTGCCGAAGGCGACCGCACTCCCCAGCGTGTTGCCCGCCGTATTCCACGCGCCGTAGCCCGCCAGCCGGGCGAGGGGCAGACCCTGCATCAGCGTCCACAGCCGCCGCTCCGCCCCGTTGGGGTAGGCGATGTCCGCGAGGCTCACCGTCCGGCCCGCCGCCAGATCGTCCCGCAGGTCGTCCACGAAGGCGAGGAGGTGACGGTGCGGCGTGTCCACGGTGGCGAAGTCGGGTTGAAAGCTCGCCTGTCTCGTGCCCGGCGTGTTCACGGCGAGGATGAAATCGGCCTCCTCGGGAGTGTTCGCAGGTACGCACCCCGCCGCCCGCAGGTGTGTCCGCACGAGTTCCCCCGCCGGGCGGTCCTCGTAGATCAACTCCGCGCCCGCACCCAGGATGCCGCTGTAACGCACCCAGATTCGCGTCTTCTCCGGCCTTAACGCCCGCGCAATCAGGGCACACGGCACCTCGTCCGCGCCGGGGTACACGTCCAAACGGTCCCACACGCCCAGCTCGTCCGCCCGCGCCTCCAGCATCCGGCGGTCGAAGGCGGCGAGGCCGTAGGGGGTGGTGTCGTCCAGCGTGAGGCACAGGTGGGTCAGCGTGCCTTCCGCGAGCAGGTCGAGCGCCGCGAGGTGGAGCGCCCGGTTGCGCTCGCGGGTGCTCACCCAGTCGGCGAGCACGTCTGCCGGAAGGGCCGCGTGGGCCGCCTCCAGGGCTTCCAATTCCCCCGCGCCGTGCCGCGCGTGGCGGTCGAACGCGGTGGAGTACGCCCGCAACTCGCGGCCCCACTCGCCGTAGTAGGGCTTTTCCTCGTGCGGGTCGTTGTCGTGCGCCACCCGGACGATCACCCCGAAGGCATAGACGCGCAGATTCGGGTTGAGCCGCCTCGCCTCCTGCAACGCTCCCAGCCGTTCCAGGGCAAGGTCCAGTGGGTCCGACACCCGCCGCGCCGGGATCATGCCGCCGAGGCACAGCGTCTCCAGGCAGACGATGAGGGCGTCGGCGTGCGGTGCCTCGTTCAGCAGCCACTCGCGCAGCCGCCCGGTGTCGCCCGGCGTGAAGAAATGCGGCAGGGCCTCCAGGGGCGGCACGCGGACCTCGGCCCCCGTCATGCGGGCCAGCCCCACGGGGAGGTTGAGGGTGGGGGGGCGCGTGTCGGGGGGGATCAGCAGCAGGCGGGGGGAGGCGCTCATCCCTTCCAGGCTAGAGCAGCGATCTGACAGGAGGACAAAACGAGGCCGCCCGCCGTGCCGGAAGACAGACTCTCAACGCCACGGGCGGTCTTCCATCCCCAGCCTCAGGCCGGGTGCAGCCCCGCGAACTCCAGCCCCGTCGTCTCCTCCCAGCCGTGGGCGACGTTGAGGCTCTGGATGGCGTGCCCCGCCGTGCCCTTCACGAGGTTGTCGATGGCGCTCATCAGCACCACGCGGCCCGAGTCCACGTCCATCTCGAAGCCCAGGTCGCAGTAGTTCGTGCCGTCGAGAAGCATGGGGTCGGGGTAGCGGTGGATGCCCTTGGCGACCTTCACGATGCGGATGAAGGGTTCAGCACCGTACACCTCACGGTAGGCGCTCCACACGTCCCGGTCGGAGTACCCGTCAGGAATCCACGCCTGGAGGGTCGAGAGGATGCCCCGCACCCTCGGCGTGCTGATTGCGGTGAGGTGGATGGGGAAGTTGCCGGGAAGCTCCTGCTGCACCTCGGCGGTGTGGCGGTGCCCGACCGGCTTGTACACCCGCAGGCTCCCCGCCCGCTCGGGGTGGTGCGAGGCCTCCGTCGCGCTCGCCCCCGCCGCGCTCGACCCCACGAGCCCCGTGGCAATGATGTCCTTGGGAAGCAGCACCCCCAGCTTGAGCAGCGGGTACAGCGCCAGGATCACCCCGGTCGCGAAGCACCCCGCGCAGGCGATCCGGGTCGCGCCGCGCAACTCCTCGCGGTGCAGCTCCGGATTGCCGTACACCCACTCACCCAGGCGGTCGGGCGTCGGGTGGTCCTCTCCATATGTCGCCCGGTACACCTCCGGGTCCTTGAGGCGGAAGTCCGCCGACAGGTCCACGATCACCCGCCCCTTCCCCTCGAACTCCCCGATGCGCTTCGCCGCGCTCCCGTGCGGCAGGGCAAGGACGATGATGTCGGCCTCCTCCAGCTCCGCCGCCTTGCGGAACTTGAGGTTGGTGCGGCCCCGCAGGTTGGGGTGGACGAGCGCCACGGGCTGCCCCGCGCTGCGCTCGCTCGTCACCTGCGTGACGTTGAGATGCGGGTGCCCCAGCGCCAGCCGCAGGAACTCCCCCCCCGCGTACCCGCTGCCCCCCACGATGGCGACCGAAAGCTGCTCTTGACCAGTCATCCGGCCCAGTTCAGCACAGATGGCGGGGACGAGTGTTTCTCACCTTACGTGCTGAAGGTCGGAGAGCGTTACTGCTTGCCATACACTAAGTCGAGGACCGTAAGAAGGTCGCCGTTCACGGGGTCTCCCGCCTCGGCCCGCCTCCGCACCTCGTCCGACGTCAGCCACTCGCCGCCGCTGAAGTCGTCGGGGTTAAGGGCTGGGATGCCCTCGAACGGCACCTCGTACACGCGGGCGAAGCAGCGTAGGTCGTGGTGGAACGGGTCGAACGTTCCCGCCACCCGCCAGCCTGTCGCCTCCACGTCGAGATTCAGCTCCTCCCGGGCCTCGCGGAGGAAGGCTCGGTCGCAGGACTCTCCCGCCATCACCAGCCCGCCCACGCTGAAGTCGAGCGCACTGGGCCAGCGGGTCTTGTGAGCAGCCCGGCGCGGGATGAAGAGTTCGCCTGACGGGTTGCGTAGGAAAGCCACCACTCCCCACTTGTGCCTGACCCCCTCCGACGCTGAACGCCACAGCACGCCCCTCACCTTTCCCGCGTCGTCCAGCAGGTCGAGGAGTTCGTCCTCCCCCGGTCCTAGCGTGCGTCTCAGCTAGGTGCTGTAATAGGTGATTTGTAGCTCGGGCCGCGCCTCCTGCACTTCCCGCCAGAGGGTGTGTCCCTCGCGCTCGAAGGAGTGCCATTCGTCCTCCCTGACCCGCAGGAAGGCCGCGCGCATGGGCAGGGGAGAGGCCGGGTCGTTCCGGTTCAGCGTGGAGTCGAACGCGGCCGCCCAGGCCAGGAGTCGGGCAGTGAGGTGGGCGGGCAGGTTCAACTCGGCGGGGTCCAGGTCACCTTTCCCTTCTGGAAGCCACAGCGGGAAGCATTGGTGGTCGGCCATGAGACGCGGCGTGTCGGTCATCGGCCTGATCGTCGCATGGGTCGGCGTAGCGTCTGCGCGCATATGCCGTGTCCCCTCCCGGACGCTTGACACGCGTGGACCCGGCTGACTAACTGGACCCGGACATCGACCATCCCCAGGAGGTTCGCCCATGGCCGACCCCTCCACCCTCGCCCTCTTCGTCGTCGCCGCGCTCGCGCTGCTAGCCGTGCCGGGTCCCTCGGTCCTCTACATCGTCGCGCGCAGCCTGCACCAGGGGAGGCGGGCGGGGCTGGTGTCCGCGCTCGGCGTGCAGACGGGCGGCCTCGTCCACGTGCTCGCGGCGGCGGTCGGGCTCTCGGCGCTCGTCCTGTCGTCCGCCCTGCTGTTCAGCGCGGTGAAGTACCTGGGGGCAGCGTACCTCGTGTTTCTCGGCGTGCGGACGCTGCTCGCCCCCGCGGAGGTCCACGCGGTCCAGATGCCCACCCCCAAACGCCTCGGCCAGGTCTTCTGGCAGGGTGCTCTCGTCAACGCACTCAACCCCAAGACGGCCCTCTTCTTCCTGGCCTTCCTCCCGCAGTTCGTTCGCCCCGAGCGCGGCCCGGTGGCCCTCCAGACGCTGACGCTGGGTGCCTTGTTCCTGCTGCTGGCGACCCTCAGCGACGGCACCTATGCCCTGCTGGCGGGCACGGTCGGGAAGCGGCTGCAAGGCAACCGGCTCTTTGCGCGGCGGCAGAAGTACGTGACGGGAGGCGTCTACATCGCGTTGGGAATCGGCACGGCCACGGTCGGGCACAAGTAGGCGCCGGGCGCGAGGACCCAGCCCCACACCCGGCGCCGCTCCGATTTGGACCGCCCCCTACTTCCCCCCGCCGATCAGCGTCAGCCCGACCAGGGTCGGGTTCGCCCCCTTGCCCTCGCTGACCAGGGTCACGCTCTGGATGGTGACGCCTGGCTTGGGGTTCGCCCACTCCAGCACGGGCACGTTCACGTCCAGGCCGTCGCGCGTTTTGCCCGTCCACCCCGGCGCGGCGATCATGCTCGTGGGTACGATGTCCGTCCAGGCGCGGATGTTGCGCCCGTACTCCAGCGGCACGTTGAGCGTGCTCCCGTCTGCATACCGCACCTCGTACCGCCCGATCACGTCGCGGGGGGTGGGGCTGGGCCAGCCCGTCGTGTGCAGGAAGGCGAGGGCGTCCGCCTTGCGCCCCAGTTCGACCGTCGCCCGCTCGGGGAGTCCCCTGGCCGCCGCCCGGTTCCCCCGCAGCATCACGGCCCCGCGCACGTCGAAGCGGTAGGAGCCCAGCCGCACGTTCCCGGTCGGAAGGCTCCGCAGGTCGGTGTCCGGCCCCTTGAGAATCCAGCCCTGCTCATCGTCGTCGGTGAGCTTGCGGGTCACGAGCGGCGCGAGGTTGACCAGGGCGCCCGCCGTATTTCGGTAGGCTCCCGGCGCGTACAGGTCCCGGAACACCGCGTCCGCCCCCACCACCTGCCCCGCCGGATTCCAGAAACTCGCCCCCGCCCGCACGAAGGCCACCCCCTGCTCGGCCTGCCCGTCCCAGATGCTCGGGTTGCCGAAGTACCCCGACCAGCGCGTCTGGATCATGCCCGCGGCCCCGACCCGCGCGGCGGCCCCGGCGAGCCCCTCCGCGTTGCCCGGCTCGTGCCAGGAGGCGCCCAGCACCGGGAAGCCCAGGGCCTTGATGCGCGCGAGCATCGGAAATTCGCTGCCCGGCGCGTAGGCCCAGTACGCGACCTGAATGTCCTTGGGCAACCGCGCGGGCAGGGTGTCGATCACGCTGTCCGCGAAGGCGGCGTCGTGCCAGATCATCGTGCCCACGTTCTGCGCCTTCAGGAAGTCGTGGAGCTTCACGGTGTCGTCCACGAACAGCCGCTCGAACCCCGCCGCCTTCCCGTTCGCCCGCGCGGGGAAGCGGTCGCGGTTGCGCACCTCGTCGTGGCCGATGTGGATGACCCCCGGCTGGAAGACCTGCACCGCCTCGCGCAGCACGGGGAAGATCACCCGGTCGTACGTCTGCGGGTTGAGCGTGTCGTACGCGAAGGGATTCTGCGAGTCCGGGTCCTGCACGAGGTCGAGATTCTTCCCGCCCTGGAACATCCACTGGGTGTGCCCCAGCGTTTCGATCAGGGGGATGACCTCCAGCCCGTGCTCGCGGGCCAGTTTCGCCACCCGCGCCGCCTCCGCCTTCGTCGCGCCGCCGGGGTGCGCCCATCCGCCCGCGCGGGCCACGTCCCACTGGACGTAATTGCTCATCACCAGCACGGCGTTGTACTTGAGCCCCGCCAGCATGGGAATCAGGCGGTCGTTCACCGCCCCGCCCGAACCGTCGAGATACAGCATCGCCACCCGCTGTTTCAGGGCGGGCGCGTCCTGCACGCGGGCGAACCGGATGCCCCCCGGCGTGAGCAGTTGTTGCAACGTCTGAGCGCCGTAATACGCTCCTTTGGGGTCGGCCCCGACCACGTAGGCCCCCGTCCCGTCCACCCACAGCGCGTACCCCTCCACCGCCTCGGTGTACAGGCCCGCCGCCCGCGCCTTCGCCGCCAGCCCCGCGTCCGCCCGCGTGCCGATCACGATGGAGCGGGATCCGCCATCTGGCAGGTTTGCTCCCAGCCGCGTTTTCCACTCGCCCCGCAGGTCGCGCACGGCCCAGCCCAACTCGGGCGCGTTCCCCACCACCCGCACGCCGAGGCCGGAGACGGGGAGCGTGCCTGCCGGGAACTCCGCCTTCTTCGGCTGGGGCACGAGGTTCGAGCTGGGTTGCACGGCCCGCGCGTCAGGGACGGAGGTGACGGGGAGGGGGGTGGCGAGGGCGGGGGAGAGGAGGGCGGTTGATAGGAAGATGCTTGCTAGGCGCACTTGTTTACCTCGGCAGGGAAAGAGGGCAGGCGGGGCCTGCCACCCCCCTCCCCGGCCCTCCCCCACAAGGAGGGAGGGAGAAAAGACCAAAAGGGGCGGCACGCGGCCCAGTCTCCCAGGCCTACGCGCCGCATCTCATCACTTCGTCTGCCCTTACAGGCTCGCGTTCCACGCCTTCACGATGTCGTCAAGGGCCTGCTTGGCGCCCTTCTGGCCGGTCATGGCCGCCTCCACGTTGTCCTTGAAGACCTTGTTGAGCTTGCCCGCGTCGGGGTACACGAGGGTCAGGTCCCGGGCCTTTTTCAGCTCGGTGCTGGCGACGAGCCTGCCCTGGTCGGTGGCGTTCTGCCCGCCCTGCTTGAAGAACTTGTCCGTGCTCGCTCTCACGGTGCTCGGGAAGGTCGTCTTCGTGACCTTGGAGAAGGCGAGCTGGTTCACGTCGTTCGTGAGGAACAGCGCCAGCTTCTGCGCCAGCGCCTTGTCACGGGCGCCCTTGGGCACGGAAAAGCCCATCAGCGGCGTGTGGATGACGTTCCCCGCGATGTTGATGGGGTAGGGCGCCACCTTCGTCAGGTCGTACACGGCCTTGTTGTCGTTCGCCACCCGCAGGATGAACTGCGGCCCGGTGATCAGCATCCCCAGCTTGCCGCTGGAGTACAGCTCGGTCGCGGCGGTGAAGCCCCGGCGCATGGTGTCTTCGGGGATGTACCCCTTCTTGTACAGGTCCACGTACGTCTGGAGGAGCTGCACGTGCTGCGGCGAGTTGAACACCGCCTTGCCGCCCGACTTGTCGAAGACCGGGAGGCCCGCCTCCTGGAAGAGGTACAGCAGGTTGAGGTTGTTGATGTTGGGCACGAAGCCGTACATGCCCGTCTTGTCCTTGATCTGCCGGGCGGCGGTGATCAGCGTCTGGATCGTGCGGGGTGGGTTGTTGGGGTCCAGGCCCGCCTTGCGGAAGATGTCGGTGTTGTACGCCACCACCTTCGGCGACCAGTACCACGGCACGCCCATGACCTTGCCGTCGTACGTGAAGGTATTCAGCGGGCTGGGGAAGTACAGCTTCCTCTGCGCGTCCGTCAGCGTCAGCGGCTCCAGCGCCCCCTGGTCCACCATCTTCACCACCATGTCGGAAGACAGGTTCACGGCGGCGGGCGGGCGGCCCGAGGCGATGGCGGCGAGGAGCTTTTGCTCGATGGCCGAGGCGGGCACGTCCACCCACTTCAGGTCCACGTTGGGGTTTTCCTTCTCGAACTGGGCGACGAGCCGGTTCATCTCGTCGTTGAAGAGGGGCGCGAGCGCAATCGTCCAGAACTCCATCTGCGTCTTCTGCGCGCTGGCGCTGCCGAGGGCGACGAGGGCGGCGGTCACGATGAACTTCTTCATGGGCACTCCTTGAGAACAGGCTTAGGGCGTGCCCAAGACTGTAGCGTGAGGTTCCTGAAGTCGTCTGAGAGGATGGGGGCGGGGTCTCATGTGGGGCGGGAGACGGAGGGCCCTGTTACGGTGGCGGGGTGCGAACGCACCTGTTGGGTCTCGCTGGACGAGAAGTACTGATTGATCACGAGGAAGAGTTGCGTGAGCATCTGGCACCCGTGCAAGAGGGCCGCCCCGCCGAGGTTTGGCTAGAGGATGCTCAGATCTACCGCCACGGCGAGCGGGCTCCGTGGCTAAACTGGCACGACGATTCCACGCGCCAGGCCCGGGGGTCCTACTTCCCGCCTATTCCGTCCAGCACAAGCCCCACGATCTGCTCGGCCAGGCGGGGTCTGACCACCGACGGCTGCAACTCGGCGAACTCCGCCAGCAGCCCCAGGAAGGCCCAGGCCACGAACTCCGTGTCGTGGGGGGGCAGTTCACCGCGCTGGACGCCCCCCTCCAGAAGGTCGCGCACCGGCCCGTACAGCCGCGTCATGAAGCCCCGCGTCATGGCCTCGGCGTGCTCCTGGGGCAGGAAGCGCACGGCGTCTCGCAGGATGTGCTCGGGGCCGCCGCTGTGTTCCAGCGTCCAGCGCGCCACGGCCTCCAGCCCGGCACGGGCGCCCTCCGCCGCCGTGATCGCCGCCGCCAGCCCGTCCCCGTGCCGCCTCAGGCTCCGCTCCCCCACCGCCAGGATCAGCGCGTCCTTGCCCTCCGGGAAGTGGTGGTAGAGCGTGCCCTTCGTGACGCCCGCCGCCCGCGCCACATCGTCCATCGACATGCCCGCGTAGCCGCGCCCCGCCAGCAGTTCCCCCGCCCGGTCGAGGATGGTCTCCCGCATGGGGGCCCCGCCGCCCGCCGCCGCAGAACGCCGGGGGCGACCGACTGGATTCTTTGAACGCGTGCCCGGCGCCACAGCTTGTTCCCCTCCTCCCGGCAGTGTACCCTATGATAATCAATCGACCGGTCGGTTGATTGCGGCGGCACGACGCGGACTCCCTACCCCTGAGGAGGATGGTTATGACCCTGGCGACCCGTTTCCGTTCCTTGACGCTCCCCGACGCCCTTCTGGCCGCTGGACGGAACATGGCGAGGAGGCTGGAGCGAGCCCTCGTTGAAGCCGTGACCGCCGTCCGTGATCTCGCGCTCCGGGTGGCGGATCACCTGCCGGGGAGGTTGGGGCTAGGCTCTGCCGGGTCGGACGTGCCCGCCGTGGCGGCCCGGGATGAGTCGGGGCCACTCCTGCGTCTGGCGGCCCTCGCCGTCCCCTTCCTGAGTGTCGGGCTGGGGGTGCTCAGCGGCACGCGCGGATGGTTCGGGCCGAGGATCGAGGACCTGTCGGACCGGCAGAACTCGGGCATCCTGATCCTGCCGGTCAACGGTGCTTTCAGCATCTGGGGCGCGATCTACCCGGGGCTGCTCGGGCTGGCCGCCGCGCAGGCGTTCGGGCCGGGCCGGGACAATCCGCGCTATGCCCGGGCCCGCCTGCCCCTGATCGTCAACATGATCTTCAACTTCGTCTGGTTCGTCGCCACCCAGCGCGAGCGGCGCCTCGTGTCGGTCGCCGTGCTCCTCGGGCAGTTCGTGACGGCGCTGTGGCTGTACCTCCGGCTGGAGATTCCCCGGGTCCGGGTCGGGGGACTCGAACGCCTCTTGCGGGGTTCGGCCAGCCTCTACGCCGGGTGGTTGACCGTTGCCAGCGTCATCGGCATCGCCTCGGCGCTGGAGTTCGTCGGCTTCAGCGGCCTCGGACTGGGGGCGGAAGTCTGGGCCGTGGTCATGCTGCTCGCGTGCGCGGCCACCGGCCTCCTCGGGCGCTTCAGGTGGCGCGATCCCGTGTACGGCGCCGTCTTCGTATGGGCCTTCGCCGGAGTCGCGGTGAAAGCGGGGCAGCCGCAAAGCGTCGTGCTGACCGCGTGGCTGCTCGCCGCCGGGGTGCTGGTCTCGTTGCTTCCCCTCGTTCCCCAACGCGGGCCCGTTCCGGCCTGAGCGGACGAGCCGCATCCACGAGGGGGCGAGGGGCCTAGCCCGCCGCCCCCCGCACCGCCTGCGCAAACCAGCGCGTCACGTGATCCGGGCGGGTGATCGCGCTTCCCACCACGACCGCGTGTGCCCCCCGCCGCAGCGCCTCCGCCGCCAGCTCGGGCGTGTTCAATCGGCCCTCGGCAATGAAGGGGAGGCCCGCCGCGCGCAGGGCGTCCATCAGGGCGAAGTCGGGCCCCGGCTGCCTGGGGCTGTGCGGTGTATACCCGCTCATCGTCGTGCCCACGATGTCCGCGCCCGCCGCGTAGGCCGACCGCGCCTCCTCCAGGGTGCTGATGTCCGCCATCGCCAGAGCGCCCGCCGCGTGTGTGGCCTCCACGAGTTCGGCCACGGTGTGGGGCCGGGGCAGGTCCGTCCCGTCGAAGGCCACCACGTCCGCGCCCGCCTGGGCCACCTCCCGCACCTCCTCCGGGGTGGCGGTGATGTACACCTCCGTGCCCGGGTGGTTGTTCTTCGTCAGGCCGATGATGGGGACGCTCCCGCCCTCCGCCTCCAACATGTCCCGCACCGCCCGGATGTCCTCGCCGCTCCGCAGCCGCAGCCCCGAGGCGCCGCCCACCAGGGCGGCCCGGCTCAGCGCCACGATCAGGGGCACTTCCCGCAGCGGGCTCCCCTCGTCCGCCTGCACGCTCACGATCAGTTGGCCCCGCAACCCCGCCAGGATGGAATGCATGGGGGTCAGGATACGCACCGGGCCCCCGCCTCGCTTACCCTGTGGCGCGTGACCCTTCCTCAACCCGGCGCGTTTGTGATGGTGGACATCCCCGGCCCTACCCTCGACCCGGACACGGCGAACCATCTGCGGCGGCACGGCATCCGCAGCGTGTGCCTCTTCGGCAAGAACGTGCAGGACGCCGCGCAACTCCGCGGGCTCTGCGCCGACCTGCGCGACCTGATGGGGGAAGGTGCCCTGATCGCCCTCGACCACGAGGGGGGCGCGATCCTGCGCCCGACCTTCTGGCCCTTCGCCCCCTCGGCGATGAGCCTCGGCGCGGCGGACGACGCGGGGCTCACCGAGGACGTGAACGCGGCGCTGGCCCGGCAACTGCGCTCCGTCGGCGTGAACTGGAACTTCGCCCCCGTGCTCGACGTGAACGTGAACCCGGCCAACCCGGTCATCGGCGACCGGGCCTACGGCGCGGACCCCGTTCTCGTCGCGCGGCACGGCGCGGCGGCCCTGCGGGGGCACGCGCGCGAGAGGGTCGCGGGCTGCGTGAAGCACTTTCCCGGCCACGGCGACACGCACCTCGACAGCCACCTCGCCCTGCCCCGCGTGCGGAAGTCCCGCGCCGAGCTGGACGCGGTGGAATTCGCCCCCTTCCGCGCCTGCCTGACGGGCGCCCCCGCCGTGATGACCGCCCACATCATCTACGACGCGCTCGACCCCGAACACCCGGCCACCCTCTCCCGCGCGGTCCTCACCGACCTGCTGCGCCGCGAGTGGGGCTACGGGGGCGTGACCGTCACCGACAGCATGGGGATGCAGGCCATCGACGCGAACTACGGGCGCGGGGAGGCGGCGGTCCTCGCCCTCCGAGCCGGGGCCGACCTCGTGATGGCCCTGGGCCGCCGCGAGGCGCAGCAGGCGACCCTGGCCGCCATCGGGGACGCGCTGACGGGCACGCTCGACCGGGGCGAGGTGGAGGCGAGCCTGGAACGCCTGCACACCCTCGCCGCCGCCCACCCCGCCGGGGCGGACCCGGCCCCCGGTCCCCAGGACGACGCGGCGCTCTTCGCGGAGGGATGGGCACGCGGGTTGACGGTCTACCGCGCCCCGGTTGCGCCCCCTCCCGGCACCCGTGTCCGCCTCGTCGCCGGGCGCAAGGTGACCCGCGAGAACGTCAGCGAGGCGAGCGTGGACGCGGGGATGCTCGCCCGCGACCTCGGCGCCGTGTACGAGGTGGACCTCCTCGCCTACGACGACCCCGCCGATCTCGACTGGGAGGCGATCCGCGCCCCCGGCCTCCCCGTGATCCTCGCCACGACGGCCCGGCACCGCTCGGCGGCTCTTCGACTCGCGCGGCCCGACCTGCACCTCGCGCTCTACAACCCCTATGCCGTCCTCGACGTGCCCGCCCCCGCCGTGCTCACCTACGGTTTCCGCCCCGAGGCCCGCGCCGCGCTGGTCGCGTGGCTGCGCGGGGAAGCGGGGGCCCCGGGCCGACTGCCGTTCAGCGACGGTGGGTGAGGGGGTCGCTCACCTCTCCCACACCCACGCCCCCGGCGCCGCCGCCACCCCCAGCGCCCGCGGCCCGGTGTGGACGTTGAGCACCGGATTCACGCCCGCGAAGCCCGACCAGACGATGGGATGCCGCCCCTGGATCGCCTCCAGCAGCGTGTCCGCATCCTCCCGCACGCTGCCGTACAGCAGGCCCAGGCGCAGGGGCGTGCCTTCCCCGTAGCGCCGGGTGACCTGATCGGCAACCGCCAGGGTGGCGCCCTTGTAGCTCCGGGCGCGGCCCACGTTCGTGTAGGCGCCCGTCTCCCGCTCCACGGTGATGACGGGCTTGAGGTTCAGGAGCCCGCCCAGCGTGGCCTGCACCCGACCGATCCGTCCGCCCCGCCGCAGGTACTCCAGCGTCTCGATGGTGAAGTACAGCTCGGTCTCCTCGTAGGTCCGCCGCACCCAGTCCAGCGCCGTCTCCAGCGTCTCCCCGCGTTCGGCGGCGGTGACGGCGGCATGGACCTGGAAGGCCTGCGCCGCGCTGATCGTCCGGGTGTCGTGAATGGTGACGGGAAGCTCCGGCACGACCGATTGCGCCTGCTCGGCGGCGTTGCGGCTGCCCGAGAGCCCGGCGCTGATGGTGAGGGCGAGCACCGGGAGGACCGTCCCACTCTCCCGCTCCCCCGCCGCGCGGCAGGCCTCCGCCCAGTCCTGCGGGGTGGGCTGGCTGCTCGTGGGGTGGACCGGGTTGGTCTGGAGTTCGCGGTATAGCTCCTCGCGGGTAATCTCGTGCATCCGGTACGTCGTGGAGCCGAAATTCAGGCTGAAGGGCGCGACGGGCACGTCGTTTTTCAACCCCGCGAACGCGTCCAGCCCGCCGTCGGTGGCGACGCCGAAGAGGGGCCTCACCGCAGCTCCTGGCCGTTCATCTGCTCGACCAGCCGCAGCATGGCGCTGTAGTCCGCCCCCGCACCGACGGTCGTGGCCGCCGCACGGACGAGGGCCGCCGTCTGCGTCAGCACCGGCGCGCTCGCCCCCGCCTCCCGCACCACGTCGGCGGCGATGCCGGTGTCCTTGGCGAGCAGCCCGAGCGTGAAGGTCACCGGAAACTCGCGGGTCAGCACCCGCTGCCCGATCAGGCTCTCGGTGGGGTAGCTGCGTCCGCTGCTCGCGTTGATCACGTCGAGCGCCGCATGCAGGTCCACCCCCGTGCGCGCCAGCGCCGCCAACCCCTCGCCCGCCGCCCACATGTTCACGGCCATCAGGGTGTTGTTCACGGCCTTCACCGCGAAGCCCGCCCCCACCTCTCCCATGTGCACCACCCGCCCCGCGAAGGCGAGGTCCCCCCGCACCCGCTCCAGCACCCCCGCGTCCCCGCCCACCATCACGGTGAGCTTCCCCGCCTCGGCACCCCACGGCCCGCCGCTCACGGGCGCGTCGAGAAAGGCGACGCCCCGCTTCCGTAGCCGCGCCGATTGCCTCCTGGCCGCCTCCGGGTGCCCGCTCGTGCAGTCCACCCAGGTCGCGCCCTCCCGCAAATCGCCGATCAGCGCGTCCATCACCCCGTCCCCCTCGGCGCTCGTGGGCAGGCAGGTGAAGATCACGTCGGCCCCAGCCACCCCGGCGAGGTCCACCGCCTCGCCCCCGAACTCGGCGGCGTGCGCCTCTGCCTTCGAGCGGGTGCGGTTCCACACGAGGGCGCGCCCGCCCTGTGCCTGCCTATGCCGGACGACGTGGGCGGCCATCGGCCCACCCATCGCGCCCAGGCCGAGAAATGCGGCTGTTCTGGTCATATCGCCCCCAGGCTAAGGGCCGCGCCACCCGCATGGCCGGAAGCTGAACCGAGTCCAGAAAAGCGGTGCGGGGGTGGGGCGGCGTATCCTGCCCCCCGTGTTCGCGGCCCTCCTCAACGTCGTGCTGCCCGTCGTGCTCGTCGCGGGGGTGGGGGCCGTGCTCGCCCGGCGTTTTCCACTCAGCCAGGACACCCTCGGCAAGGTCAGCCTCAACGCCCTGACCCCCGCCCTGGCCCTGAGCAGCCTGCTCGGCACGACGGTCACGGCCCAGGCGGGCCTCCGGCTGGCCGTGGCGTACTTCGCGCTCGCCCTGCTCGGCGTGCTCGTCGCCTTTCTCGCCGCCCGGGGCGTGCCGGGCCCCACCCGCCGCGCCGTCATGGCGAGCGTCGCCATCGGCAACAACGGCAACTTCGGGCTGCCCATCGCCCTCTTCGCCCTCGGGCAGCCGGGGCTCGACCAGGCGGTCATCATCTTCCTGTGTTCGGTGGTGCTGACCTTCACCCTGGGGCCGCTGCTGTACGGCTCGTCGGGGGGCGCGCGGGCGGGACTGGCCGCCGTCGGGCGCCTCCCCGTCGTGTGGTGTATCGCCGCCGCGCTGCTCGTCCGCCTCCTCGACGTACCGCTGCCGCTCGGCCTGCGCCGCGGCATCGACCTTCTCGGTCAGGCCGCCCTGCCGATGGTGCTGCTCTCGCTCGGCATCCAGCTCGGACAGGCGGCGCGGGTGGCTTTGAACCGCCCCATCCTGACCGCCGTCGGCCTGCGGGTGCTCGCCATGCCCGCCCTCGCGCTCGGGCTGGGGTTGCTTCTCGGCCTGCGCGGGCTGAACCTTCAGGGCCTCGTGCTGGCGTCGGCCATGCCCACCGCCGTCAACGCCTTCCTCCTCGCCCGCGAGTACGGGGCGGACGCGGACACGGTGGCGAGTGCGGTCGCCCTGAGCACCCTCGCCAGCGTGGCGACGGCGGCCCTGGTGGTGACGCTGCTGCCGGGCATCGGGCGGCTGGGATGAAGACGGCAAAACCATCGCCAGAGTCAACCTCTGTAGAAGTTCGATGGCATCAAGTGATTTTGGACAGGAGCGCCGTCACGTCATGACAGACCGAGTATTCTTGTTGTTGCATTCCTATGAAAGTCCTTATGGCGAGGACATAATCAGAATTACAGGTGTCTATTCTTCGCGAACGGCGGCTGAGCAGGCGGTGATCAGGTTGTGCAACCTTCCGGGCTTCTCAGATCACCCAAATGGTTTTCTATTAACGAATTTGAAATTGACGAGGATCATTGGACCTCGGGTTTTGGCGGTGCGGGGTTGGATTGGCCGATGGAGGATCGTTGACCATCTAACCCTCTGCTCTTTCACCTGGCAGCCTCAGCTCCCCACCCCGTTCCTCCACCTGAAACCGCTCCCGCAAAAACCTCCCCTGCGTCATCAGGCGGTCGGCGGCGGCGTGGTCGTGCCGCAGCGCCTCGCGCACTCCGTCCTCGATCAGGGCGAGCTGTTCGGCGAGGAGGGTGTCGGCGGGCTGGCCCTGCCCGGCGAGGCGTTCGCGCGCCCCCTCGGTGAGGGCCAGGTACGCCCGGACCGTCTCGGGGAGGTACGTCCGCCGCGTCTCCGCCAGGAGGTAAGCCGTGCGGGCGTCCGCCGTGCCGGGTGCGGCTTGAGCGTCCGCCACCGCACACAGGATGGCCCACGCCCGCGTCCGCTGCGGTTCGGGAAGCCGCAGCACGAGCGATTCCACGGGCGCCGGCGCCGGGGTAGGCAGAGGCTTCGCGGCGGCGGGCAAGGCCTCCCCACGTCCCGGCGGCAACCTCGCCGCCCGCCGCCCCGCCTTCGTCGTGTTGTCCACGTAGACGATCAGCGCGATGCCGCCGAAGATCACCAGCAGCAGCAACACCGCCGTCACGCGCCCGCCTCCCTGTGCCTCATGCGCCCATTGTGCGTGACCTCAGTCCCCCGGTTTGGCCGCCGCCACCCCTTGTCCCTGTTGCCCTTGCAGGCTCTTGAGGTCGAGCAGGAAGTTCCCGTCGGCGGGCAGCATCACCGTGTTAATGCCGGGCGAGAGCTTCTCCGCCACCGTCAGTTGGATGAGCTGCGGATTCTCGCGCAGGGCCCGCCCGCGCAAGCTGAGGGCCTCCGCCTCGCCGCGCGCCCGCGCCACCGCTGCCCGCGCCTGCCCCTCGGCCTCCACGACCGCGCGCTGGGCGCTGATGTTGGCCTGCTGGAGCCGGTTGCGCTCCACCGCCACCTGCTGCTCGGCGGTCTGCTTTTGCTCGATGGCCTTGGCGACGCTCTCGGGAATCTTGAGTTCCCGCAGCAGCACTGCGTCGAGCCGGATGTTGTTGCGCGTGAATTCCTGTCTCAGCGCCTCGGAGACCTTGACCTCCACCGCCTGCCGCTGGGTGCTGATCAGGTCCGCCGCGTTCACCTGCCCGATGGCGTCGCGCACCTTGGAGCGGATCTCGGGCGCGATGAGCACCCGCTCGTAGGCCGGGCCGAGCTTCTGGTGCAGTTCCGCCGCCCGCCCCGGGTTGATCGCGTAGCGCACCGTCACGTCCGCCGTGATGTCCAGCCCCTCCTTGCTGCGCGCCCGGATCGCCCCCTCGTCCCCCTCGCCCCGCGCGTGCGAGAGCGTGACCTCCTGCGTCCGCGTCGAGTACAGGTTCACCCGGTCGATAAACGGCGTCACGAAGTGCACCCCCTCCTGAAGGGGCTGGGCCCGCACGCCGCCGAGCGCGCTGAACACCACCCCCACGTTCCCGGCGGGCACCACCCGGAGTCCTTGCGCCACCACCAGCCCGGCGAGCGCCAGCCCCCCCACGATCAGCCCCAGCCGCACGGGAAGGCCCCGCCTCGGGGCCCCCTCGCCGCCCTGCTCCTGTCTGTTGGTCATGCCTCACGGTACGGGTTGGACGCCCCCGCCGTTCCCTCACTCCCCCGACACGTACACCCAGCGCCCCTCCAGCCGCGCGAAGGTGCTCCGCTCCCGCAGGCGGTGGGTGCGTCCCCCCACCCGCAGAACCGCCGTGAACGTCACCTCGTTCCCCTCCGCCCGGTGGACCGTCAGGCCCTGGTATCGCGCCTCGTCAGCGTCCAGGTCGAGGTCGGGCGGGCACGTCTGCGGGTGCCACGTCCGCCGCACGTAGGCCGTGTCGCGCAGGGCATAGGCCGAGTACCGCGAGCGCATCAGCTCCCCCGGCGTGGTCGCCTCCCGCTCGCCCCGGTGCAGGGGCCCGCAGCACGCGCCGTAACTCCGCCCCAAACCGCACGGGCAGGGCTTGAAGACGGGAAAGGGGAGGGGCATGGCGCCGAGGATAGCGGGCATACTGGGCCCCGATGACCGCCCCTGACGTGATCACCTCCCTGCAAAATCCGCACGTCAAGCGCCTCGTCCGGTTGCGTGGACGCCGCGAACGCGAGCGTGAGGGCGTCATCCTGATCGAGGGGGCCCGCGAACTCTCCCGGGCGGTGGCGGTGGGCGTCCTGCCCCAGACCCTCTACCTCTGCCCGCCCCTGTTCAGCCCGGAGGCGCGCGAGGTGGCTCCCTCCTTCCCCGGCACTCCCGTCCTCCTCTCCCGCGAGGCGTTCGAGAAGGTCAGCGGGCGCGAGAATCCCGACGGCCTGCTCGGGGTTGCCCCCGTGCCCGACCCAGCCCTGCCCGACCCTGACGGCGACGCCATCCTCGTCGTGCTGCGCGGCCTGGAAAAGCCCGGCAACGTGGGCGCGATCCTGCGGACGGCGGACGCGGCGGGGGCCTCCGGCGTCATCGTCCTCGGGCGCGGCGCCGACCCCTACGGCCCGAACGTGATCCGCGCTTCTCAGGGCAGCGTCTTTACCCTCCCCGTCGCCGTGCTGGAGGAGGGAGAGGCGCTGGAGTGGCTCGCGGGGCGGGGGTTCACGCGCGTCGCCTGCACCCCCGACGCCCCTCACGTCTACTGGGACGCGCCGCTGACGGGCCGGGTCGCCCTCGTCCTGGGGGCGGAGCACGAGGGGTTGCCGCCGGAGTGGCGGGCCGCCGAACTCCCCGTCCGCGTCCCCATGCACGGCGCCGCCGACAGCCTGAACGTGGCGACCGCCGCCGCGCTCGTCTTGTACGAGTGCCTGAGACAGCGCCGGCGGCCCGGAGGGTAGGCCGGACGCGGTGCTAGCCTCTGCGGCATGACGACAACCTTGCCAAGACGCGCCGACGTGCCGCGCGAGCAGACCTGGGACATCGAGGCGCTCTTTGCCACCCCGCAGGACTGGGAGGCGGAGGCACAGGCCCTGCCCGGACTCATCGACGCCCTGGGCCAGCACGCCGGGCGGCTCGGCAGCGGCCAGGGCGCCCTCGCCGCCTACCTCCGCGAGGAGGGCGAGGTCGAGTTGCGGCTCACCCGCCTGCTCTCCTACGCGAGCATGGGCGCGAGCGTGGACGGGCGCGACGCGGAGGCCGCCGCCCGCCGCGACCGGGCCAACGGCATCGCCGCGCGGTACGCCAGCGTGACCGCCTTCGCCCGCCCCGAACTCCTCGCGCTCGACGAGAAGGCGGTGCGGGAGTGGCTGACCCACCCCGACCTGCAAGGCCACCGCATCCGTTTCGAGCGGTTGTGGCGCACCCGCGAGCACGTCCGCTCCGCCGAGGTGGAAGAACTCCTCGGCGCCGTCCAGGCCCCCTTCGCCTCGGAACGCGGCATCCACCCCGCCCTCGCCAACATGGACCTGCGCTTCGGCACCGTGTCCTCCGGGAGTGGGGGCGGCGAGCCCGTCACCCAGGGCAACGTGGACCGCCTCACCTCCGATCCCGACCGTGACATTCGGCGCCAGGCCTGGGAGAACTATACGGGCGCCCACCTCGCCGTCCGCCACGCGCAGGCCGCGATGTACGCGACGAACGTCCGCCAGAACGTCTTCCTCGCCCGCGCCCGCCGCTACCCGGACGCGATCACGGCGACCCTCGCCCCCGACCGCATCCCGCTGGGGGTGGTGACCACCCTCCTGGACACCTACCGCGCCCACACGCCGACCTGGCACCGCTACTGGAACGTGCGCAAGAAGTGGCTCGGCCTCCCCGAACTGCGCGAGTACGACGTGAAGGCCGCCCTCGTCCCCCCGCGCGAGGTGAGCTACGGGCAGGCGGTCGAGTGGATCGCGCAGGGCATGGCCCCCCTCGGCGAGGACTACGTGCGGGAGCTGCGGGTGGGCCTGACCGAGGAGCGCTGGGTGGACTACGCCGCCAACGAGGGCAAGCGTCAGGGCGCCTACTCCGCCGGGGCCGGGCGCGTCAAGCCCTACATCTTCATGACCTGGAACGGCACGATGTCGAGCTACTCGACCCTCGCCCACGAGATCGGCCACTCCATGCACTCGCTGCTCTCCCAGCGCGAGCACCCCTTCAGCGTCCCCCGCTACACCCTCTTCCACGCCGAGGTGGCGAGCAACTTCGATCAGGCGATGGTGCGGCAGTTCCTCCTGAAAGAGGCGCGCGGGGCGGGCGACACCGACTTCGAGGTGGCGATCATCGAGGAGGCGCTCGCCAATTTCCACCGCTACTTCTTCATCATGCCGACCCTGGCCGCCTTCGAGCTGGAGTGCTACCGCCGCGTCGAGGCGGGCGGCACGCTGAGCGCCCCCGACCTGATCACGCTGACCGCCGACCTCCTGGCGCAGGGCTACGGCGACGGCGTGACAATGGACCGCGAGCGCAGCGGCATCCTCTGGGCGCAGTTCTCCACCCACCTCTACGCCAACTTTTACGCCTACCAGTACGCCACCGGCATCAGCGCCGCCCATCAGCTCCTGACCCAGTTCGGCGCCGACCCGGAGGGCGCCCGCGAGCGTTACCTCGCCTTCCTGCGCTCCGGCGGCAGCCTCGACCCCATCGACGCCCTGCGAGGGGCCGGGGTGGACATGCTCTCCCCGGAGCCCGTGGAGGCGACCTTCCGCACGCTGGCCGGCTATGTGGACCGGCTGGAGGAGCTGGCGGAGGAGCGGACCTAAATTAATACAAGTTGGCCCAAGGCTCAAGGAGGCCCGGCGCCGCTTCCAGAACGCAACCGCCCTGCCCGAAGAAGTTCCAGGCTCTGGGCAGGGCGCCTCTGCCTCCTCTGTCACGAGACGGCTTCTGTGGGCGTGGCCGTGGCCCGGTCTCCGACCCGGACGAGGACCTCGTAGAGCATCAGCAGCAGTACGGCGGCGATCACGATGCACAGGCCGATCAGTTCCAGTCCGCCCGCGCGGGCGATCACCCCGACCAGCGCGGTGAGGACCGCTCCTCCCAGCCCCGCCGAGGCGATCTGGAAGCCGATGGCGCTGTTCGCGTGCGCCCTGCCGACGCGCCCCGGGGTCAGGCTGATCAGCGAGGCGAAGATGGGGGCGAGGAAAAAGCCGACCATCATCAGCCCGGCGACGGCGAGCGGGCGGGTCGGCTCCAGCCAGAACAGCAGGGCCCCGAGGGCGCTGGCAACGAGGCAGAGCCGCAGCGTCCCCACCAGCGCAACCCGGTGGGCGATCACTCCGAACAGAATCCGCCCGACCATCAGGCTGCCCCAGTACAGGCTCACGAACAGCCCCGCCGCCCCCTCCGGCACCCCGCGCCCCAGCGTCAGCAGCGAGTAGCTCCACTGCGCGGTCGCCATCTCCAGCCCGGAGTAGAAGAAAAAGGTCAGCATCCCCAGCCAGACGATGGGGCGCCGCAGCGTGTCGCGGGTGCGGGCCGCCGGGACAGGCGCGGCGCCCTCGCCGCCGGACGGCGCGGCGTCCACCCATCTCCGGCGGGTCAGGGCGAAGACGAGGGCCAGCAGCACCTGGGCGCCCCCGACGATGACGTAACTCCAGCGCCAGACGTTCCCGGAGTTCAGCACCGCCGTGACGATCAATGGCCCGAGGGTGGTCCCCAGCCCGAAAAAGGCGTGCAGCCAGTTGAGGGTGCGGGCGCTGAAGTGCGCCGCGCCGTAGGCGTTCAGCCCCGCGTCGACGGCCCCCCCGCCCAGCCCGGCCAGGAAGCCCAGCGCCAGCAGCAGCGGCCACAGGGGCGTGAGGGCAAAACCCAGCAGGGCGAGTGCCGCCGCCAGCGTGGAAAGCGCGAGCACCGTGCCGATGGGAAGCGCCCGCAAAATCCGCCCACTGAGGAAGCTGGAGGTCAGGTACCCCGCCATCTGAACGGCGGCCAGCAGGCCGAGCGCGTCGAGCGGCACCCCGAAGTCGCCACGAATAGACGGCCACGACACGCCCAGAAGGCCGTCGGGCAGCCCCAGGCTGATAAAGGCGAGAAACGCCAGCAGGGCGAGCAGGGGGCGCCTAGGCATGGGACCGATTACAGCAAAAAACCCCCGCGAAAACCCGAACACGCGCAGTTGTGCATGCTCAGCTCGCGTTCGGGGTCCGCTGCCTCCCCCCGGAAGACGAATCGTGTGGACCCGGCGTGACCGTCTGCTCAGGCGGGGCCAACCGGACGTCCCGCACGTCCCCCTCCTGTGTGGCAGGGCCTCGGACGGTGCCGGGCGAGGGCGTGCCCCGCCCGTCGGTGCTGGAGACGACCGCACATCCCGCCGACGGCCCGTTGATCACGCCGTCCTTGAGCTGCGCCCCTTCGGGGGAGGTGGTCAGGCCAGGTTCCGGCCCCGATGGCGCGCCTTACCCAGCCTGACCCCGCACTTCTCTCCAGAAGAAGACAAGTTTCACAAGCACCTATGTTGTTAGAACATTCACTTGATTGGAAAAGAGGAAGGGGTGAGTCTCCCCACCCCCTCCCACCCCTTACGCCTGAGGCTGCTGGAGCTGCGGGCCGGGCACGAAGCCTTCGAGCGCCGCGTAGTCGTCCTGGAAGTGCATCAGCACGCCGCCGAAGAGGGTATCGAAGGTCTCCTGGGGCATCTCGGCGAGGGTGGGGTAAAAGCCCACGTATTCGAGCCAGACGTTGCCCTCACCGTCGATGGAGCGCGAAAAGGCCCGCTCGCGGTTGCGGTCGTTGAGCATCATCGCCACGTCGAGGCGGCGCTCGGGGTAGGCCTTCTGGGTCACGCAGGTGATCTCCAGGCGGCTGGTGTTGTTGGGGCCGTCGTTCACGGAGACGAGCACCGCCGCGTCGCCCATCTCGAAGCGCCAGCCCATCCGGATGAAGCGTTGACCGTTGTTCTCCTCGAGATCGAGCTGAACTTCCTTGTCGCGCAGGTACTTCGCCAGCGTGTCCAGCGTCAGCAGCGCCGTTTCCATCGTCATCGAAACCATTCCTCCTCTAAGGGGGTGAAACCCGGGCCGATTCTAACATCCTGCCCCCGCTGCGGGGCCCGGCCCGAGTGACCGAGCTTACACCCGCTCCTTGGGGGCGCGGCTCAGCACCTCGTAGCCGCCTTGGGTCACGAGCACGAGGTCCTCGATCCTCACCCCGCCCACCCCCGGCAGGTACGCGCCAGGCTCAATGGTCACCACCATCCCCGCCTCCAGCACATCCTCGCTGCCCTTCCGGAGGCCCGGCCCCTCGTGGATGTTCAGCCCCACCCCGTGCCCCAGCGAGTGCGCGAACGCCTCGCCCAGCCCGTGCCGCTCCAGAACGCCGCGGGCCAGCGCGTCGAGGTCCGCCGCCCGCACCCCGGGCCGCACGGCGGCGACGGCGGCCTCCTCCGCCTCCAGCACGGCGCCGTACACGCGGCGCATCTCCTCGGTCGGCGTGCCCACCGCCACCGTCCGCGTCATGTCCGAGTGGTAGCCCCGCAGCCGCGCCCCGAAGTCCACCGTCACGAGGTCGCCGTCCTCGATCACCCTTTCCGACGCCACCCCGTGCGGCATCGCCCCGCGCGGCCCGCTCGCCACGATCACGTCGAAGCCGACCGAGGCCCCCGCCCGCCGCAGGCCCAGTTCGAGTGCCAGCGCCACGTCGAGTTCGCGCACCCCCGCCCGGATCATGGGCCGCACCTCCCCGAACACCCGGTCGGCGAGATCCTGCGCCTCGCGGATCGCCTGCACCTCCTCCGGCGTCTTGACCAGCCGCAGCGCCTCCACCAGTCCGCGGGTCGGCACCAGCGTCGCGTCCCAGTGCGCCCGCAGGTCCTCCAGCCCGGCCACCGTCAGGTGCTCGGCCTCGAAGCCCACCCGCAACTCCTTCACGGCGGAGGCGGCGTGTTCGTACGTCTCCGGCGGGCGGGCGATGTGCTGCGGCACCCGTGACTCCTCCCGCGCCTGCACGGTGTAGCGCGCGTCGGTGTACAGGAGCGCCCCCTGCGCCGTCACGAGCACCTTGCCGTCCGAGGAACTCGAAAACCCTGTCAAAGCGCGCACGTTCGCCGGACCGCTCACCCACAGGGCGTCCACACCCGCGCGCGCGAGCGCCGCCCTCAACCCCTCCAGTTGGCTCATCGCCGGGCAACGTAACACACGGCGCGGCAACCGCTCTTCTGCGCGGCGCCCCCTCTGTCCCCACCGTGGGGACAAGGTGCCGGGGGCCGGGCGAGGCGGCTTATACTCCTTCCTCGGGACAAAAGTAAGCCAAGGTCAGTCGGCCCACCCAGAGCCACAGGAGGAGAAACCGTGAAGCTTCACGAGTATCAGGGCAAGGAACTCTTGCGCCGCTTCGGCGTCAACGTGCAGGAGGGCAAGGTCGCCTACACGCCCGACGAGGTGCGCGACATCGCCCGCGAGTTCGGGCAGCCCGTCGTCGTCAAGGCGCAGGTCCACGTCGGCGGACGCGGCAAGGCGGGCGGCGTCAAGTTCAGCCCCAACCTCGACAAGGCCTTCGAAAACGGCCAGAACATCCTCGGCATGGACATCAAGGGCCTGACGGTGAAAAAGGTCCTCGTCACCAAGGCCGTCGATATCGACGCGGGCACCGAGTACTACGTCGGCATGATCGTGGACCGCAATGTCCAGAGCTACACCCTGATGGCCTCCGCGGAGGGCGGCATGGAGATCGAGGAGGTCGCCGCCGCCACCCCCGAGAAGATCATCAAGCACCGCGTGGACCCGGTGACCGGCCTGCGCCCCTTCGAGGCGCGCGAGGTGGCGATCCAGGCAGGCTTTGGGGGCAACCTGAACAAGATCGCCGACATGATGGTCAAGATGTCGGAGGCGGCCCTGAAGATGGACGCCGTGCTCGTGGAGATCAACCCCCTCTTCGTGGACGAAGGCGGCACGCCGCTGGCGCTCGACACCAAGTTCGAGATCGACGACAACGCCATGTACCGCCACAAGGACCTCGCCGACTGGCGCGAACTGGAGGCCGAGCACCCGCTGGAGATCGAGGCCAGCAAGTACGGCTTCGCCTACGTCAAGCTCGACGGCAACGTGGGCGTGCTGGGCAACGGCGCCGGGATCGTGATGACCTCCCTCGACGTGGTGAACCGCGCCGGGGCCAAGCCCGCCAACTTCCTCGACATTGGCGGCGGCGCGAAGGCCGACATCGTGTACAACGCGGTCAAGCTCGTCTCCAAGGACCGCGACGTGCAGGCCATCTTCATCAACATCTTCGGCGGCATCACCCGCGCCGACGAGGTGGCGAAGGGCGTGATCCAGGCGCTCAACGAGGGCATCCTGACCAAGCCCGTCCGCATGAGGATCGCGGGCACGGCGGAGGAGGAGGCCAAGGCGCTGCTCGCGGAAGTGAACAGCCCCCTGATCCAGATGTACCCCGACATGTTCCAGGCTGCCGAGGCCGCCGCACAGGAGGCGAACAAGTAATGGGCATCCTCGTCAACAAGGACAGCCGGGTCATCGTCCAGGGCATCACGGGCCGCGAGGGCGCCAACCACGCCCGCGCGATGCGCGAGTTCGGCACGCAGGTCGTCGCGGGCGTGACCCCCGGCAAGGGCGGTCAGGAGTTCGAGGGCTGGCCCGTCTACAATTCCGTCGCCGAGGCGAAGGAAAACCACGACGCCAACGTCTCCATCATCTTCGTGCCCCCCGCCGGGGCCGCCGACGCCGTGCTCGAAGCCGCCCACGCGGGCATCCCATTGATCGTCCTGATCACCGAGGGCGTGCCCACCGTCGACATGATGCGCGCCGTGCAGGAGGTCAAGGCCCTCGACGCGATCAGCCGCGAGCAGGGTGGTGAAGGCATCCGCCTGATCGGCGGCAACTGCCCCGGCCTGGTGACCAGCGGCGAGTGCAAGGTGGGCATCATGCCCAACAAAATTTACGGGCAGAAGGGCCGCGTGGGCCTGATCTCCCGCTCGGGCACCCTGACCTACGAGGCCGCCAAGCTCCTCGGCGACGCGGGCCTGGGCACCAGCACCACGGTCGGCATCGGCGGCGACCCGGTGATCGGCACGACCTTCGCGGACGTGCTCCCGATGTTCGAGGCCGACTCCGAAACGGACGCCGTGGTCGTGATCGGCGAGATCGGTGGCGCGGATGAAGAGGCCGCCGCCGAGTACATCGCTGGGAACATGAAGAAGCCCGTCGTCGCCTTCATCTCGGGCCGCTCGGCCCCCAAGGGCAAGCGCATGGGCCACGCGGGCGCGATCATCATGGGCGACGTGGGCACCCCCGAGAGCAAGCTCGCCGCCTTCGCCGCGGCGAACGTGCCCGTCGCCGACACCATGCCCGAGATCGTGGACCTCGTGAAAAAGGCGCTGAACGTCACCGCCTGAAACTCAACAGGAGCAGGGGAGAGGGGGCCGGAGCCGTGCGCTTCGGCCTCCCTTTCTTTGCCTCGCAAGCATTGGACGAGAGATTCGTCTCCCTGAGCCCTCCGCTCCACTCAAGGGTAAGCTCCGCGAAGGGTCCTCAAGCTTGGGGATGCTTCACTGCGCTCAGCATGACAACGTGTTTGCGCCGTGCCATACCTCAATTGAGGGCAAGGCGTTTCTTGGTCACGGGTGGGCGGCTGGGCTGGTCACACGCCCCCTCACCCGTTGCTGCGCAACGCCCTCCCCCACAAGGGGAGAGGGTCAACAGAGCGAAGATGTTCAATAACCCGGCGTCAGTTCCAGTCAACTGGCCGTCAGGCCCGCGCGTAGACTGGGAGCATGAAGACTCGCCTCCTCCCCCTCGCCGCGGCCCTCCTCGCCCCGTCGGCAGGGGCCCTCACGGTGACGGGGAGCGTGGCGGGCAATGTCTCGCCCGAGACCCGCGTGAGCGTGTGGGCCGTCAGTGCCTCCGGCCAGCCCGTGCAGGAGATCGCCAGCGTGCCCGTGACCTCGGGTGGACGCTTCCGCCTCGACCTGCCCGGGAACGCGCCCGCCCCCCGCGCCCTGACCCCCCTCAGCGCCCAGAACGTCTCCTGGCCCGGCGTCCTCGATCCGGTTACCGTCAGCGCCCCCGCCCAGGCCGCCGAGCTGAAGTTCTTCACCTACCGTGACGCGAACCGGAACGGCACCCGCGACGAGGGCGAGACGCTGAACGAGGCGACGGCCAACGTGGGGCGCGGCACCCTCTTCGTCGTCTGGGTGGGGGGCGACGTGACGGTGAAGGCCAACCGGGGGTATGAGGCGGCCCTCAAACGCGGCTGGAACGCCCTGGTGGTCGAGGTCGCGCGGGCGGTGAAGGTCGCCCCCTACGCGGACGGCTCGGCGGAAGTGACGTTGCAGGCGGGGCGGTGAGGGGAGAGGGCTTAGGGAGTTGACTCCGGCTTTCCTCTCCAGGTAATGCCTGGACCCTGTGTCAAGATCGCTTCATGAGCAACGAGATTCCCGAAGACATCTTGCAAACCCTTCGAATCTGCGCCCTGGCCCGCGCATTCGGTAACCGGCACCAGCGCTGGGACTGGGTAGATAACGAAGATTTCCATGTCAAGCTGCCCTCCGAACACATGCTGTACCTTTTCGATCACGAACTGATCGAAGACGCCAACCAACCCGTCTATGGGGGGCCTCCCGGTACGAGCACCTTCTACGATTGGCGAATTACAGCAAAAGGGCAGAACTTACTCCGCGCGTACAACCTGTCACTCACCCCGCGGGGTAGTTCGGTCGATCAGCGATAAGAGTAATGGAACGGGCGCATAGAAACTCTACTGCCGCCCGTTCCTCTCCTCATTCCTCAAGTACCGCCCCTCGCCCTTGACCTCACTCCGCTCGTGCCCCTCGTGCAGGTCGTTGGGTTCCCCGGCGTTGGGGTCCACATTCACCCACACACCCGCGACCTCATCCACGCCGACTTCCAGGTGGACGTGCCCGTCCACGCGCATGATCTGATCCTCGGGAATCCAGTGCGTACCACCGCCCGCCCTGACCTTCACGTAGGCACCCTCGACCCGCTCGACCGTGCCTATGTCGGCGCCGTCCGAGCCGCGCACGCCCATGCCGTGCTGGATCGAGCGGCGCAGGTGCGGCTCCATGCGGCGGGCGAGGGCGCGGCGGTCGTCCTGCGGGTTGTCGCGGTTCTGGTTCATGGGGGGCCTCCACCCCCGGTTGTACCCGCCCGGAGGGGGAGGCGCGGCAAAGGGCAACGAACGCTCAAGGCGGCGTCAGGGGGTCGCCTCCAGCAGCAGCACCCAGTCGTTGCCGCGGCCCGCCGAGGACGCGGTGAAGGTGCGCTCGCCCGTGTTGGCGAAGGTGCCGATCTCGGCCCGGCCACCCGTGCGGGGGTCGAACCACGCGGCCCGCACCTGGGCGCCGCCCGTCCGGCCCAGCCTGACCGTCACCGGGCCGCCGTCCGGCAGGTAGAGCCACGCGTAGTCCGGGCCACGCATCGCCACGACGGGGCGGTCGCCGACGAAGCTGCCCGCCACGAGCGTGTCGTCGGGCACGCGGTCTTTCATGGGGCGCGACTCCAGCAGCGCCTTGAGGTGGCCGAGCTGCCGCACCGCCGCCGTGTCCAGGGCCGCTTGCCACGCCTTCTCGCCGTCGTACACGTCGAAGCCGTAAACCTTGCGGTGGCCGTAGGTGTGCCCCGCCGCACCCGCGAAGACGCTCCAGTAGGCGACGTTGCGCACGTCCACCTCGTCGCCGTTGCCGTTGGGGATGTGGTGGCACACCGGGTGCCCCTCGTACATGGGCTCGAAGTTGACGACCGGCTTGGCCGGGGTCAGGCGGTAGTCCTCCAGAAGGCGGGTGGCCGACTCTTCGTCGCGGCAGTGTCCGGTGTGCCAGAGGTTGAAGTCGAGCCACGCTTCCCCGTGGAAGTACGCGGAGGAGGTCTGGTAGCCGCGCGTGTGGTAGCTGATCAGGGCGCGGTCGCCTCCCCCCACCCCCTGCTCGATGCCCTCCTTCATCGCCCGCCAGATCGCCTTCACCTCCTCGGTGTCGGGGTAGCGGTCGCCGCCGAGCACCCAGAGGACCGGCTTGTCCCGGTACCGCTCGCCGATGAAGCGGCCATAGACCCGCGCCGAGTCGGGCGTGAAGATCGGCTCGTCGCCCAGCCGGGGCTCGTTGTGCACCCAGATGCCCCAGCTCGGCAGCAGCGCGACCGTCAGCCCCAGCGACGCGGCCTGATCCACCACGTAGTCCATGTGATCCCAGTAGTCGTACTGCTCGGGGTCCGCCGGATCGCTGCCCGGCGTGACGGCGGGTCGGGTGGGGTCCTTGCCCACCAGGGGGAGGTCCCCCTGCGCGTTGGGCACGGTCAGCCCGCTCTCCTCGGCGAGCGCCGCCGCCTGCACCACGGTGAAGCCCTGCGCCGCGCGGGTCTGGAGGTACGTGCGGACGTCCTCGCGGTTCGGGCGGTGGAACAGCTCCCACGCGGTATCCCCCCAGTACAGGAAGGGCCGCCCGTCGGTGTACTCCAGCCGGTGCCCGTCCGCCGAGACGGTCAGGCGGGCGGGCCCGGAGGCCGGGGGCGGCGGGGGAGTCCCGGCCACCGGCGCTGGGGGGGCTTCGGTCACGGGCGCGGAGGGCGTCCCTCCCGAGCAGGCGGACAGCGCCAGGCTGGCCGTGAGCAGGGCGGCGGCGAGAGAAAGGGAGCGGGGAAACTGTGGCATGGGACCTCCTGCAAAAAAGGCAAAAAGAGGGGGACACGTCGCTGAGGACGTGCCCCGGGCGTGCTTGGAAAGACCCGCCGCGTCGCTCCTCCCACCACGGCGGGTGAGGGCGGCCCAAGAGGTCTCGGTGAACTTCGACCTCTACCTTAGACGCCCCTCATGAGAGGTTTGTCACATTCCGCTGTGTCGCCCTCACAAAGCTTTGACGTGGAGTGATTCTGACCGGGCCGTCAGGGGTCGCGGGATGGCCGGGGGGGCGGCCTCAGCCCACCGCGACCGTGCGCGCGTAGGCGCCGAGGTAGCGCGGGACGATGCGGTCCGGGTGGAAGCGGGTGAGGGCCGCCTCCCTCCCCGCCGCGCCCAGCGCCCGGGCGAGCCCCGCGTCCCGCAGGACACGCAGCGCGGCGTCGGCCATCGCGTCCACGTCGCCCAGGGGGGCGAGAAAGCCCGTCACCCCGTCCTGCACGACCTCGGGGACGCCTCCGGCCCGCGCGGCGACGACCGGGACCTCGCAGCTCATGGCCTCCAGGGCGGCGAGGCCGAAACTTTCGTTGCTGCTGGGCAGCAGGAAGAGGTCGCTGATGCCCAGGACCGACTGCACGTCGGGGAAAGATCCCAGGAAGTGCGTGCGCCCGCTCACCCCGAGCTGCCCGGCGAGTTCGAAGGCGCGGGGACGCTCGGGGCCGTCGCCGATCATCAGCAGCCGGGCGGGGAGTTCGCCCGAGACCCGCGCGAAGACGCGCACCACATCCTCCACCCGCTTGACCGGGCGGAAGTTGCTGACGTGGACGATCAAGGCCTCCTCCGGGTGCGCGAAGCGGGCGCGCATGGCGGGGTCGGTCACCCGCACGAAGCGCCCCGCGTCCACGAAGTTGTGGATCACCTCGATCTCGCGCTCGACGCCGAAGACCTCGCGGGTCTGCTCGGCGAGGAAGTGCGACACCGCCGTCACGTGGTCGCTGCGCTCGATGGCGTGCCGGGTCGTGTGCCGGAAGGCGGGCTCGGCCCCCACGAGCGTCACGTCGGTGCCGTGGAGGGTGGTTACCACCCGGCTCCTGCGGGTGATCGCCTGCGCGTGCAGGGCCGCCGTCGCGTGCGGAATCGCGTAGTGCGCGTGCGTCAGTTCCACCCCGTGCTCGAGGATCACCTCGGTGAGGGTGTTCGCCGCCGCCAGCTCGGGAAAGGGCTGGTCGAAGAGGGCGTACGCGAAGGCGCTCACCTGGTGGTAGAAGGGCCGACTCGCCCCCCGCTGCCCCGCCAGCCGGAAGGGCACGGCGGACCCGATGAAATGCACCTCGTGCCCCGCCTGCGCCACCAGCAGCCCCAGCTCGGTCGCTACCACCCCCGAGCCTCCGGCCCCCGCGTGGCACAGCACCGCGATCTTCTCTGGCCTGCGCCCCATAGCCGGGGAGTATAGGCCCCGCCGCCCTCACGTCGAGAATTGTATGGACGCCCCCAATCCCCCCCGTTACGCTGCTCCCGACATGCTCGCCGTCATGACCGATTCCACCTGCGACCTGCCCGCCGAGACGGCCCGTGCCCTCGGCCTGCGCGTCGTGCCCCTGCGCGTGGTGATCGAGGGGCGCACCTTCCTCGACGGGCAGGACCTCGACCCCGAGGCCGTGTACGACCACCAGCGCCGGGGCGGGACGGTGGCGACCGCGCCCGCCCCGCAGGAGGCCTTCGAGACGCTCTACCGCGAACTGCTCGCCACTCACGACGGGGTGGTCAGCGTGCACCTGAGCGGCGAGCTCTCCGACACGGTGCGCCACGCCCGGGCCGCCGCCGGGGCCCTGAACGCGGGAGAGCGGGTCCACGTCATCGACAGCGGCCTCGCCTCGCTGCCCCTCGCCGAGGCCGCCCTGGCCGCCCGCGACGCCCTGTGGAGGGGGGGAGACGCGGCCTCGGCGCAGGCCGCCGTGCGGCGGGTGGGGGAAGAAGCCCTCGCCGAGTTCACCGTGCCCACCCTCGAATACCTGCGCCGGGGAGGCCGCCTCTCGCGGGCTCAGGAACTCGTGGGCAACGTGCTCGGCCTGCGCCCGGTCCTGCGTTTTGACGGCGGGAGGCTGCGCGCCGTGCGCCGCGTGAAGGCCGACGACGCCCTGCGCGACATCCTCGCCCGGCTGGAGGAACGCTTCGGTGACGAGCCGGTCGCCGTCACCGTTGGGCACGCGGGCCGCGACCCCATCCGCCTCGCCGAACTCCGGGCCGCCCTCGGCGCGAGCCGCCTCAACGTGGCGCGGGGACGGGTGCAACTCCTCGGCCCGGCCATCGGCGCCCACGTCGGCCCCGGCACCTACGGGGTGATGGCGCGGCCCTACGAGGGGTGAGACGGGAGCGAGCAGGGGAAGGCCGGGTCACCCCGGTTTGCGCGCCGTGAACAGCACCCGCGTGAAGGCGTAATACACCCGCTCCCCCGGCCAGCGTGAGTGCAGCCGCTCCAGGTACGCCGCCGCGAAGCGCTCGCCGTCCTCCGCCCCCAGCCGCGAGAGGTAGGGCACGAGCGCCGTCCCGCGCGTCCAGTCGAGCACCCCCTCGGCGCCCGGCAGGACGACCGGGTAGACCTTGCCCAGCGCCGTCACCTCCGTCGCGCCCAGCCCGTCGAGCACCTCCGCGTACTGGGCTGGCGTCAGGACGGGCGAGGCCCCGTGCGCCGTCCCGAAGCGGGTGAAGCCCCCCAGCTCCGCCCCGAACTCGTTCGCCGTCTCCGTCAGCAGGCGGTGGCTGGCGTGGTCGTGGTTGGCGGGAAGTTGCACCGCGAGCACCCCACCGGGCCGCAACCTTTCCCACAGCCGGGCGAGGAGCGCCGGGTGATCCGGCAGCCACTGAAGCGCCGCGTTCGAGAACATCAGGTCGAACGAGCCTTCCAGGTCGAGGATGTCCCCCCGCTCGAAGCGCAACCCGGGGAAGCCGCCAGGGTCCGCCTTCGCCAGCATCTCGGCGCTGCTGTCGAGCCCGAGAACCTGCGCGTCTGGAAAGCGTTCCGCCAGCGTCTGGGTGTGCTCCCCCGTCCCGCATCCCAGGTCCACCACGTCGCGGAAGGGGAGAGCCGGGATCATCGCCATCAGGTCACGCGCCGGGGCACTCCGCGCCTCCCGGTGGCGGTGGTACTGGTCGGGATTCCAGGTCATGTCCCCAGGGTAGGTCCAGCAAGCGACGTCTTGTCCGTACTCTGGTGGTGACATAGACGAAGCGCAAGACAGGAGGCGGAAGCCTGTGAGCCCCTGCCCCTGCCATCCTTCCGCTCAACCCCTCGTCAGGTAGGCCGTGCCCCCCTCGACCTCCGCGGCAAAGCCCTCGCCCGGCCCGAAGGTGAGGTCGGCGGCGAGCACCTCCCCGGCGATGAAGTCGCGCCAGACCGAAACGGCCTCCCGGGCGTCCCCCTCCAGGTCGAGGGCGAGCCGGATGCGGTCTTGCACCTCGAAGCCCGCCGCCTTGCGCGCCTCCTGGATGCCGCGCACGAGGTCGCGGGCGACGCCTTCCAGCACGAGGTCGCGCGTCAGGTGGGTGTCGAAGGCGACCAGGAACCCGGCGTCCTCGGCGGCGGCGACGCCTTCAGGGGCCCTGGCGTCCACGAGGACCTGTTCCCCGGTCAGCTCGAACGTCTGCCCGTTCGCCTCCACCGTGAAGGGCTGCCCTGATTGCACCGCGCGGGCGACGGCAGCGGCATCTGCATTCGCCAGGGCGGCCCGCACCGCTGGCAGCGCCTTGCCGTACACCTTGCCGATCACCGGGAGGTTGGGGCGCAGGCTGTAGCGCACGAGGTCGGTGTCGCCTGGCAGGAAGGTCACGTCCTTGACGTTCAGCTCCTCCATGATCTGATCCCGCGACCGCCGCAGCGCGTCCGTGAGTTCCGGCGTGCTCGCCCGCACGCTGACCGAGGCGAGCGGCTGCCGCGTCTTGAGATTGTGCGCTCCCCGCACCGCCCGCCCGAGTTCGACCACCTTGATCACGGCGGCCATTTCAAAGGTGAGCTGCTCGTCCAGCCGTTCCTCGCGCACCTCCGGCCAGCGGGTGAGGTGGACGCTCTCGGCGCCCTGCCCACGGGTGAGGTTGCGGTACATCGCCTCCGCCAGGAAGGGGGTAAAGGGCGCGGTGAGCTGCGAGACAGTGAGCAGCGCCTCGTGCAGCGTGGCGTAGGCGGCCACGTCCACCTCTCCACCTTCGCCCCAGAACCGCGAGCGGTTGCGCCGCACGTACCAGTTGCTCAGGTCGTCCACGAAGCGTTCCAGGACCCGCCCGCCGCCCCGCGCGTCGTAGGCGTCGAGCGAGGCCGTCACGTCCCGCACCGTCTCCTCCAGCCGGGCGAGCAGCCAGCGGTCGATCTCGGGGCGCTCACCAAAGGCGGGGGCGTGTTCCAGGTCGGGGCGGTCGAGGTTCGCGTACAGCACGAAAAAGGAGTACACGTTCCAGAGCGTGTTCACGTACCCGCGCTGCGCCTCCGCCACCAGCCGCTCGGAAAATCTCTTCTGGTCGCCGGGCTCCGACGCCATGAACATGTACCAGCGCACCGAGTCCGCGCCGTAGCGGTCGAAGAGGGGCAGAGGCTCCACCACGTTCCCCTTGCTCTTGCTCATCTTCGCGCCCTTCTCGTCCACGATGTGCCCCAGGCAGATCACGTTGCGGTAGGCGGGCCCCCCATACAGCATCGTCGAGATCGCGTGCAGCGAGTAGAACCACCCGCGCGTCTGGTCGATGGCCTCGCAGATGAAGTCGGCGGGGTAATGCCGCTCGAACGCCTCCATATTCGCCTCGGTGCCGGGGAGGGGGTGCTCGCCCGTCTCGTCCGTCAGCAGATGCCACTGCGCGTACGGCATCGAGCCCGAGTCGAACCACACGTCGAGCACTTCGGGAACGCGTCGGTACTCCTTGCCCTCCAGCGTGAAGGTGATGTCGTCGATGTAGGGGCGGTGCAGGTCCAGCTCGGAGAGGTCGCGCCCCACCAGCTCGCTCAACTCCGCCACGCTCCCCACCACGCGCAGGTCGCCGTCCTCGCTCAGCCAGAAGGGGAGAGGGGTGCCCCAGTACCGCTCGCGGGAGATGGCCCAGTCCACGTTTCCTTCCAGCCAGTTGCCGAAGCGCCCATTCTTGATGCTCGAAGGGACCCAGTTGATCTTCTGGTTCTCCTCCTGCATCCGGTCCGCCACGCTGTTCGTGCGGATGTACCACCCCTTCTTGGCGAAGTAGAGGATGGGGTCACCCGTCCGGTCGTGGAAGGGGTAGCGGTGCCGCAGGGTGCCTGCCCAGAACATCAGGCCGCGAGACTTGAGGTCGGCGATCAGGCCCTTGTCCGCGTCCTTGAAGAACTTGCCGCGTTCCCCCGTCACCCGCAGGATGCCGTGGTCGTCCACCCCGAACATCAGCGGCACCCCGTACTTGCGGGCGAGTTCCAGGTCCTCCGCACCGTACGCCGGGGCCTCGTGCGCCACCCCCGAGCCGTCCGCCGCCGACACGAATTCGGCCAGCGTGACGAAGTGCATCACCGGGCGCCCGTCGGCATTGCGCTCGTGCAGCTCCTTCAAAACGCCGAGTTCCACCGCCACCTCGGGGAAGGGCGGCTCGTACTCTGCCCCCTCTAGGTCGCGGCCCGGGAAGGAGGCGAGCACCTCCAGCGGCGGCTGGTCCTTGTGCAGCCCGCTCAGGCGTTCCACCGCATCCTGGGCGACGATCACGGTGCCCATCTGGCTCCGCGCCGCCACGTACGTCAATTCCGCGTTCACCGCCGCGAGCGTGTTGCTCGGCAGCGTCCAGGGCGTCGTCGTCCACACCACGAGGGCGAGCCCCTGCCGGTCCTCCCCGCTCAGGGCGCTGAGCACCGCGTGTGCCCGCTCCGGCAGCGTGTCCCAGATCAGGGGGAAGCGCACGTACACGCTGGGGTCGTCGACCTCACGGTACGAATCGACCTCCCCCAGCTCCGCCCGCGAGAGGGTCGTCGAGATGCGCGGCGAGAGCGGCACGACCTTGTAATCCTGCGAGATCAGCCCCTTCGCGTGCAGCCGCTTGAGGAGGTTCCACACGCTCTCCACGTAGCTGTTCTGGTAGGTGATGTAGGGGTCTTTCAGGTCTACCCAGAAGCCCAGCCGCTCGGTGAAGGTGTTCCACTCCTGGATCGTCTCCCACACCGAGGTGCGGCACAGGCGGTTGAATTCCTCCAACTCCTCCCGCGTGGCCCCGTGGTTGCGCCCGAGCAGCCCCAGCCGCTTCTCGACGCTGATCTCGACGGGCAGGCCGTGGGTGTCCCAGCCCCCCTTGCGGGTGACGTGATACCCCTGCATCACCTTGTAGCGGGGAAAGAGGTCCTTAAATGACCGCGCCAGGACGTGGTGCAGCGCCGGGCGCCCGTTCGCGGTGGGGGGGCCCTCGTAGAAGACGTACTCGGGCTGGTCCGGGCGGCGCTCCTGGGTGCGCTCGAACACGCGCTGACTCTGCCAGAAGCCGAGCACGCCGCGCTCCAGCTCCGCAAAACGCGGCTGGGAGTTCACGGGCTCGAACATGGGCGGGGCGGCGGGTTTGGATTCGGTGGTCGTCATGGTTTCTCCTCGAACAAAACAAGGCGGCGCGTCCCAGCCTGCCTGCCGCTGCTGGGACGCGCCGCCGCTGGGGCTGATCGCGTGGTACCACCCAACTTCACCCCCGCCTGCGCGGGAGCCTCGTTGCTCGGCCCTCTGTCGGGGGGCGTCCGGACGGGTCTAGTCGGTCCCGCAAGGGGAAGCCTTTCTTCCGCCGGCGCGGGAGGGGATCTTCGGCGGGGGGCCTGCCGTCCGGCTTACACCGTCCCGGACTCGCTCGTGGCGGCTGGCCCCGCGTACTCGTCTCACGGTCGCCTGGGGGTTGTCTCCCCGTTCCCGGGGTTCTGACCATGCTAGGCCCCCGGGGCGGGCGGGGTCAATCCGTCATCCGTCCTAGTTGGACCGGGGAAAACGTGCGATCCTCCAAGACTTCCGGGGACGGTCAAGGCCGGGTTGACCGCCTTGCCATGGCACTTCACAGCTTCGGCGCCTACCATACCCCGCAGGCCCATAGAATAGAGGAAAGGGGGAGAGCGTATGGAATTTTTCATCGACACGGCCATCATCGACGAGGTGCGCGAGATCAACTCGTGGGGGGTGCTGTCCGGCGTGACCACCAACCCCAGCCTCGTCGCCTCGTCGGGGCGCGACTTCCGGGAAGTCATCCAGGAGATCGCGGGGCTGGTCGGCGGCGCGATCTCCGCGGAGGTCACGGCCCTCGACGCCGAGGGCATGGTCAAGGAGGGCCGCGAGGTCGCGGGGTGGAGCGAGCACGTCGTCGTCAAGCTGCCGCTGACCCCCGCCGGGCTCCAGGCGTGCAAGACCTTGACGAAAGAGGGCATCAAGACCAACGTGACCCTGTGCTTCTCGGTCCCGCAGGCCCTGCTCGCCGCCCGCGCCGGGGCCACCTATATCTCGCCCTTCGCGGGCCGGGTGGACGACATCGGCTGGGACGGCATCGAGCTGATCCGCCAGATCAAGGAGGCGTACGTCCTCGGCAACGTTTCCACCCGGGTGCTCGCCGCCTCGATCCGTCACCCCACCCACGTCGTGCAGGCTTCTCTCGCGGGTGCCGACGTGGCGACCATCCCCTACAAGGTCTTCGCGCAGATGATCAAGCATCCGCTGACGAGCGCCGGGCTCGACGCCTTCCTCAAGGACTGGGCGTCCCGGGCGGGGGCGAGTGCCCAGACGGCGCCCAGCGAGGCCGGGACCAACCCGCAGCCCGCGCCCGGCGCCCAGGTGCCCGAGCCCGCCGCCAAGTAATCCCCAGGAGGGCCCCCCCCAGTGACCGATCCCCACCCCCAAGGGCCGCTGCCCTTCCACGAACTCCAGCAAAAGATCCTCCCCGAACTCCACCTGATCGCCGCCAGCCACGGCATCGAGAACTACCGCAAGCTCAAAAAGGACTCGCTCGCCCTCGCCATCATGGAGCGGCAGGCGGGCGCCGAGGGCCAGAGCCTCGCGCGGGGCTTCCTCGACATCAGCCCCGACGGCTACGGCTTCCTGCAAGCCGAGCTGCTTGACCCCGCCTCGCGTTCGACCCTCGTCACGGCGGGCCTGATCAAGCAGTTTCACCTGCGCACCGGCGACGAGGTGATTGGCCGCGCCCGCCGCCCGCGCGAGAACGAGCGCTACGGCACCCTCGTGCAGGTCGAGGCGGTCAACGGCCTCGACCCGGAAGCGGCCCGCCGTCGCCCCCGCTTCGACGACCCCACCCCCACCTTCCCCGACGCCCAGCTTGTGCTGGAAGACCCGGGGATGGACGACGGCCTCTCCCTGCGGGTGGTGGACCTCCTCGTGCCCATCGGGCGGGGGCAGCGGGCATTGATCGTCGCGCCCCCCAAGGCGGGCAAGACGACCCTGCTCAAGAAGATCGCCAACTCCATCGTCAAGAACTACCCCGACGTGACGGTGATGGTTCTCCTCGTCGACGAGCGCCCCGAGGAGGTCACCGACTTCCGCGAGAGCGTGGGAGGCGCCCAGGTCATCGCCTCCACCTTCGACGAGCCGCCGCAGCACCACGTCCGGGTCGCCGAGTTCGTCCACGAGCGCGCCCGGCGCATCGTCGAGGACGGCGGGCACGTCGTGATCTTGCTCGACTCGATCACCCGCCTCGCCCGCGCGAACAACCTCGTCACCCCGCCGACCGGGCGCACCTTATCTGGCGGCCTGGATTCCAACGCCCTGCACTGGCCCAAACGGTTTCTCGGCGCGGCCCGCAACATCCGCGACGGCGGCTCGCTGACCATCCTGGCGACCGCGCTCGTGGAGACGGGCTCGCGGATGGACGACGTGATCTTCGAGGAATTCAAGGGCACCGGCAACGCCGAACTCGTGCTCTCGCGCCGCCTGGAAGAGCGCCGCATCTTTCCGGCCCTCGACATCCTCAAGTCGGGGACCCGCCGCGAAGAACTCCTGCTCCAGCCCGAGGTCCTCAAGAAGATGTGGCTGCTGCGCAAGGTGATCAGCGACATGGACCCCGCCGACGCGATGGAGATGCTCCTGACCCGCATGGGCAAGACCCGCAACAACGTCGAGTTCCTGCAATCCCTCGCGGGCGGCTGAGCCCGCCCCCCGGCACCCGAGCCACGCCGCCCCCGCGGCGGCCCTCTCGCGGTGCCCCCCGTCCGGAGGCCCGGTGCCCGAGTTGTCCCCTCACCCCCCCACCCGCGACGCCGCCCCGGGGCGCCTGTGAGGCGCGCGTCCCCGGGGGCAGGGGAGAGCCCCGCCGAACTGCGCCTCCTCGTGGTGGACGACGAACAGCAGATTCTCGAACTCCTGAGCCTCACGCTCGGCCTCCACGGCTTTCAGGTCGAGACCGCCCGCAGCGGCCCCGAGGCCCTCGGCGCGGCCTGCGAGCGGGGCTTCGACGTCATCGTCATGGACGTGCTGATGACCCCCTGGGACGGCTTCGAGACCGTCCGCCGACTCCACGCCGCTCTGGGCCGCGGCCTTCCGCCCGTCGTCTTCCTCTCCGGCCTCGACCGCCAGGAGCGCGTCCCCGACCTCGGCCCCGACCTCATCACCGCCTACCTCGTCAAGCCCTTCCGCCCCTCCCAGCTCGTCGAGAGCATCCGCCAGGTCGCCGCCCGCCGCCCCGGCTGATCTGACCCCACAGACCTCCCGAAACTGGCCCTTCACACGGGGCCAGTTTCGCGTCAGAGTGGCGGGCATGACCTTATCCTCCGAGACCGGAACGCCCGCGATCAAGCGGGGCTTTGCCGAGATGTTCAAGGGCGGCGTGATCATGGACGTGGTGAGCGCCGACCAGGCGAGGATGGCCGAGGCCGCCGGGGCGAGCGCCGTGATGGCCCTGGAGCGCGTGCCCGCCGACATCCGCCGCGACGGGGGCGTCGCCCGCATGAGCGATCCGCGCATGATCAAGGAGATCCTGGACGCCGTATCGATTCCCGTGATGGCCAAGGTCCGCATCGGCCACCTCGTCGAGGCGCAGATTCTCCAGGCCCTCGGGGTGGACTTCATCGACGAGTCGGAAGTGCTGACCCCGGCGGACGACCAATACCACATCGACAAAGAGGCCTTCACCGTCCCCTTCGTGTGCGGGGCGAGGAACCTCGGCGAGGCCCTGCGCCGCGTGGGCGAGGGGGCCTCCATGATTCGCACCAAGGGCGAGGCGGGCACCGGCAACATCGTCGAGGCCGTGCGCCACGCCCGGACCGTGCTCGGCGAGATTCGCGCCCTCCAGGCCCGCCCGGTAGAAGAACTCATGACCGCCGCCCGCGACCTCGGCGCTCCCTCCCACCTCGTGCGGCATGTGCACGAGCACGGTTCGCTGCCCGTCGTCAACTTCGCCGCGGGCGGCGTCGCCACCCCCGCCGACGCCGCCCTGATGATGAGCCTCGGCCTCGACGGCGTATTCGTCGGCAGCGGCATCTTCAAGAGTGACCAGCCCGAGCGCCGCGCCCGCGCCATCGTTCAGGCCGTCACCCACTTCCAAAACCCCGACCTCCTCGCCCAGCTCAGCGAGGACCTCGGCCCCCCCATGACCGGCATCGACATCGACACCCTCCTCCCCGAACAGCGCCTCGCGGGCCGCGGTTGGTAGCCCAGAGGCCGCGCGATCCCTCTAAATTAATACAACCGGCTTTTCCCTGACTCCCTCTTCCTCCCAGTCAAGCCCGCCCACGCAGCACCTCCACCCCGCGCCTCCCCGGAGCCCCCATGTTCCAACCCCACCTCGGCGTCCTCGCCCTCCAGGGCGCCTTCCGCGAACACCGCCGGCATCTGGAAAACCTCGGCGCACGCGTCCGCGAGGTGCGTCTTCCCGCGGACCTCGAAGGCCTCCAGGGCCTGGTCCTCCCCGGCGGAGAGAGCACCGCCATCGCCCGGCTGATGACGGCGGCGGGGCTGTGGGACCCCATCCGCGCCTTTCACGCCGCGGGCGGCGCCCTGTGGGGCAGTTGCGCGGGCCTGATCCTGCTCGCCCGCGAGGTCGAGGGCGCCCCGCCCGGGTCCGGCCACCAGACAAGCCTGGGGGTACTGGACGCCACAGCCCGCCGCAACGCCTTCGGGCGGCAGGTGGACTCCTTCCGGGTGCCGCTCTCCGTCCGCGGCCTGGACACCCCCTTTCCCGCCGTCTTCATCCGCGCGCCCGTGATCTCGCGCCCCGGCCCGGGGGTCGAAGTCCTCGCGGAGTACGGCGGGCAGGCCGTCCTCGTGCGCCAGGGCCGCGTGCTCGCCTCGGCCTTCCACCCGGAACTTACCCCCGACCCCCGGGTGCATGAAGGGTTCTTGCGGCTGGTGACGGCGCCCCCGCCGCGCTGAGGCTCCCCCCGGGCGCTATGCTCGGGCGCGTGCGAGCGCAGGAATACCGGGCCGGGGGCGCCCGCCTCTCCTACCACGTGACCGGCGAGGGCGACCCCATCGTGCTCGTCCACGGCCTGAGCGGCTCGGGCCGGTGGTGGCGGCGCAACGTCCCCGCGCTCGCCGCCGCCCACCGGGTCTACGTCATCGACCTCGTGGGCTATGGCCGGGCCTACCGCCAGCGCGCCCTGGGCGTTCGGGACGCCGCCGCGTTGATTGCCGCCTTCACCGACGACCTCGGCCTGGAGCGCGTCACCCTCATCGGCCACTCGATGGGCGGCCACATCTGCACCCACGTCGCCGCCCTGCGCCCGAACCGGGTGCGCCACCTCGTCCTCGCCTGCGCGAGCGGCTTACTGACGGGCAACATCTACCGGGTGGCGCTGGGGCTTCCCAAGGCCGCCGTCACGGGCCGACTCGCCTTCGTGCCGCGCGTTCTCGCCGACGCCGCCCGCGCCGGGCCGGTCAACGTCTGGCGAAGCACCACCGACCTCCTCGGGGACAACGTGGCCGAGCTCCTCCCCCGCATCACCGCCCGCACCCTGGTCGTCTGGGGAGCGCGCGACGCCCTCGTGCCCCCCCGCACCGGTCGGGCGCTGGCCGCCGCCATCCCCGGCGCCCGCTACGAGGAGATTCCCCGCGCCGGACACGTCGTCATGGTCGACGCCCCCGCGCGCTTCAACGCCCTCGTCCTCGACTTCCTGGCCGAGGACGAGCTGGCCGCGGCAGGGGAGGCTTGAAGGCCCGCGCGCACCTCACCCGCGTCCACGGCCTGCGGACCCACGCCCGGGTGCGCGGCGAGGGCCCCCCCCTCGTCATCGTCCCCGGCCTGGGCTGCGCCTCGTGGATGTACGCCCGCGTCTCGCGCGCACTCGCCCGCGAGCGCACCGTCTACGCCTACGACCCCCCCGGCCACGGCCTGAGCCAGGGGCGCCCGGACTTCCCCGCCCGGTTGGAAGACCTCACGGGGCACCTCGCCGCCTGGCTGGAAGAGAGCGGCCTGCGGGGCGCGCCCGTGCTCGGCCACTCGCTCGGGGGCGAGGTCGTCTTCGACCTCGCCGCCCGCTTCCCCGCCCTCACGGGCCCCCTGATCGCCTGCGCCCCCACCGGCATCCCCGAAAATCCCAGCGTCGCCGGGCAGCTCCTGCGCCTGGCGCGCGACCTCCCCCGCGAGCGCCCCGGCCTCCTGCTCCCCGGCCTCGCCGCCTACCTGCGCAGCGGCCCCGCCCGGATGCTCCGCCTCGCCGCCGACCAGCGAGCGCACGACACCGGCCCCCTGCTCCCGCGCGTGCGGGTGCCCACCCTGCTCCTGGACGGCACCGCCGACCCCGTGATCCGCTCCTGGACCGTCCGCGCCATCCGCGCCGCCATCCCCCACGCCGTCGTCCGCGAGGTCCCCGGCGGCACCCACGCCCTCACCGACTCCCACCCTCGCACCGTCGCCCGCCTCACCCTCGACTTCCTCCGAAAGGTGGAGACGTGACCTTCCGCGCAACCCCGTTGCGCCCCGCTCCCCTGTCCAGGACATCCGAGCAACGCCGTTGCCGCCTGACCCCGCGAGGCGGTAGACTCGCCCGCATGTTCGAGGACACCCACGAAGGCCATATCCTGCTCACGCCCGGCCCCACGCCGATCCACCCCCGGGCGCAGCGGGCGCTGACGCGCCCCATGCTCGGGCACATGGACCCTGAGGTCTTCGCGCTCAACCGCGAAATCCAGGCGGACCTGCGGGTGATGTACGGCACCGCACCGCAGACCTTCACCGCGCTGCTCGCGGGCACCGGCAGCCTGGGGATGGAGGCGGGCTTCGCGAACCTCGTCGAGGCCGGGGACGAGGTGCTCGTGTGCGCCAACGGCTCTTTCGGGTACCGGATGGCCGAGATGGCCGCCCGCCACGGGGCGCGGGTGCGGCTGGTGACCGCCCCCCTCGGCGAGGCCATCGACCCGGCGGACGTGGCCGCGCGGCTGGGCGGGGTGGGCATGGTCGCGGTCGTGCACGGCGAGACGAGCACGGGAGTGCTCAACCCGGTTCCCGAGATCGCCCGCCTGGTGCGGGAGAGCGGGGCGCTCCTGACCGTGGACGCCGTGACCACCGCCGGGATGGAGCCCTTCCACATGGCGGAGTGGGGGGTGGACTACGCCTACACCGGCGCGCAAAAGTGCCTCTCGGCCCCCCCCGGCCTCGCCCCCGTCGCAATCAGCGAGCGCGCCTTCGCCCGCTTTCACGCCCGGCGCACCCCCACGCCGCTGTGGTACTGCGACCTGGAGGGCCTGCGCGACTACTGGGAGCGGCACACCTACCACCACACCGTCCCCGTCAACCTCCACTACGCCTTCCACGCCGCCCTCGGGGCCGCCCTGGAGGAGGGCCTGGAGACCCGGCAGGCCCGCGTGCGGCGGCTCGGCCAGGCGGTCGTCAGCGCCCTTTCCCCCCTGGGCTTCACCCACTACGTCCAGGACCCGGCGGCCCGGCTCCCCACCGTCCTCGCCCTGCGGCTGCCACCCGGCTTCGACGACGCGGGCGTGCGCGCGGCCCTGAGGGCACGCGAGATCAGTGTCACCGGCGGCCTGGGCCCCACCGCGGGCCTCATCTGGCGCCTCGGCCTGATGGGGGAGGCCGCCCGCCCCGCCCCCTACCGCGCCCTGATGCTCGCCCTGGAGGATCTGCTGGGAGAGCGCGGCCTCGCAGGCCGCTTCGGGGAGGCGCTGGGGGCCGTACCGGCCCTGGGGTGAGTGGTGAGGAGTCAGCGGGCTCGATCTTTTCCCACTCACCGCTGACCCCTTCCCACTGACCTCCTACCCCATCCGCCCCGTCCGGATCACGTCCGCGATCACGGGCGGCAGGTTCCAGGCCATGATGTCGAAGGCGGACGAGGCGAAGTCGTAGGGCACCTTGTGCAGGCTGACCCCGGGCTTGCGGCCCGAGGCGTCCACGAGCGCCACGTCGGCCCCGGGCTCGTGGTTGAGGGTCAGGCCGACCGAGCCGGGGTCCACGAAGGTCGTCTCGCCCACCACCCGCACGAAGGGCACGTGCGAGCCCCCCACCACCAGCACCCGGGCCCGCAGGGCGTCGGCGAGCGTTTCCAGCTCGCGCTCGGGCGCCATCAGGTCGACCCGCCCGCCCGGGTCGTGGGGCGAGCCGTGAAAAAAACGCACCCGCCCCGCGGGCGTCGTGAGGCGGCCCCCCGGCGGCAGGCGGCGCAGAAATTCGAGCTGCTCCGGCGAGAGCACCCGCCGCGTCCACGACAGCACCTGATCGGCCACCCCGCCGCGCCCGCTGCTCTCGCCGAGTTCGAGCGCCACCCGCATGTCGCTGCCCCCCAGCCCCACCTGCCAGCCCTCCCGCCGCACGAGGTCGATCACCGGCCCCGGGCTCGCCCCGTACCCCACCAGGTCCCCCACCACGACCACCGCGTGAACGGGATTGTCGGATAAAAAGCGCTTCACCGCGCTCAGCGCGTGGATGTTGCCGTGCAGGTCACTGAGAAAGGCCAGTCGCAAAGTGCCCCCATCCTAGGGCAAAGGCGCAGCGGCGTGCGCGGAACTTTTCCGCGCGCGTCGGCCCCTATCATGGCCCGGTGCCGCCCCTGCCCACCCCCCTCCTCGGTCTCCTCGCAGGCGCCCTCCTCGCCGCCTGCGGGCTGCCCCTCCCGTGGAGCTTCCTGAGTTACCTGCCGCTGGCCCTGCTCCTCGTCTTCGTCACCGGGGACCCCACTCCGCGCCGCCTCGCGCTGAGAATGTGGTGGGCCGGGACCGCCTACAGCGCCGTGCACCTGTGGTGGCTGACCGCCTTCCTCGCCAAACTCTTCGGCACGCCGGTCCTGGGCGCCTTGGCCGCCCTGCTCTTCGCCCTGGAGGGGGCCTTCCTCGCCGTCATGGCGTCTCTCGCCGCCCGGCTCTTCACCTCCCGGGAGGCGCGGGTCTGGGCCCTCGCGGGCGGGTGGGTCCTGCTGGAGTGGCTGCGCTTCCTCGGGCCGCTCGCCTTTCCCTGGCCCACCCTGGGCTACACCCTGCTCCCCACCCCCGCCGTCCAGATCGCCGACCTCGGGGGGGTCCTCCTCGGCAGCGTGCTCGTCGCCGCCACCGCCGCCGCCCTGGTCTCCTTCTGGTGGGGGAGACGGCCCCCCCTGGTGCTGATGTCCGCCCTGTGGGTCGCGGCGCTGGCGTACGGGGTCACGCGGGTGCCCGGGCCGGGACCCGTTCAGCCCACGCTGCTGCTGAGAACCGAATTCGACTCCTTCGGGCGGGCCACCCGGCAGCTCGGCCCCGCCGAGCAACTGGAGGTCCAGCAGCGTCTCAGCGCGGCCCGGCGGCCCGGCGAGACCCTCGTCTGGAGCGAGACGGCGCTCACCCGCCCCGGCGTGCCCGCAAGGCTCCCGGAGTTCCCCGGCCCCGGCATCAGCGGCCTGGGCACCTCCCAGCCCCGGCAAAACGCGGTGGTCAGCGTCGACGCCGCAAGGCGGGTCCTCAGCCTCAACCGCAAGGCCCGCCTGGTGCCCTTCGGAGAGTATTTTCCGCTCTACGGCGCCCTCAGACCCGCGTACCGCGTGATCGAGCAGGCGGTCGGCTTCGAGCTCGGCGGCCTCACCCCCGCCCGCACCCTCACCCCCCTCACCCTGAACGGCGTCCTCTACGGCGCCTACGTGTGCTACGACAGCGTGTTTCCCTGGGTCGCGCGGCAGCTCACCGCCCAGGGCGCCCGGCTCCTCGTCAACGTCAGCAACGACGGCTGGTACGACGGCTGGGGGGTGACGCAGCACTTCATGATGGGCCGCGTCCGCGCCATCGAAACCCGCCGCTGGCTCGTCCGCAGCGTGAATCAGGGCGTCGCCGCCGCCGTGAACGACCTCGGCCAGCCTGTGCAGGTCCTCGCCCGGGGGGAAGGCACCCTCCACGCCCGCCCCCGCCTCCTGACCGGGCAGACCCCCTACGTCCGGTACGGCGACCTGCCCGCCCTTGGCCTCGCCGCCCTGCTGCTGCTCTACGCCCGGCGGCTGGACCGCTGACCAAACGGGAAGGGAGCAGCAGCCGCAGCGGGCCCCGCTCCCCCGATCCCCCGAAACCTTGTTACTCCTTGACCCCGCCTGCCACCGCCCCGCCCACGAAGTAGCGCTGGAAGCCGTAGAACAAGAAGATGATCGGCAACGCCCCCAGCGTCGCGGCGGCGGCGAAGATGCCCCACTTGGTGGCGAACTGCGCGCTCGTGAAGCTCAAGAGCATCACGCCCACCGTCCACTTCTCGACCCCGGTCAGGAGCACGTTCGCCAGGATGAATTCCGCGTACGTCCCGATGAACTGGTTCAGGAAGATAAAGACCAGGATGCCCCCGGAGAGCGGCAGCACCACCCGCAAGAAGGTCTGCCAGCGCGTCGCCCCGTCCACCATCGCCGCCTCCTCCAGCGACTCGGGCAAGCTCTCCACGTACCCCTTGAAAATCCAGGTGTTGAAGGCAATCGCCCCCCCCGAGTACGCCAGGATCAGCCCCGTGAAGGTGTTGTTCAGCCCCAGCAGCACCATCAGGGTATACACCGCGACGAGCGCCAGAAACACCGGGAACATCTGGATGAAGATGAAAAACAGCAGCGTCTGAAATCGCCCCGGAAAGCGCAGCCGCGCCATCGCGTACCCGGCGCTGGTCGAGAGCAAGATCGCCAGCACCCCGGTGATCCCCGACACCAGCAGGGTATTGCGCACCGACAGCAAGAACTTGCTCTCGTTGCCCGGCCCGGTGAACTGCGCCGGCGTCATGAACACCACCAGCACCGCCAGCGCCACGACGAGCGCCCGCAGCGCCCAGGTGCGGCCCCGGCTCAGGGCCACCGACTCCCGGCCCGCGCGCCCCGCCAGCGTGAGCAGGAGCAGCGCCGCCAGCGCCGCCCCCCCGACCACGAACAGCACGACCTGCCACCCCGGCACCACCACGCCGTCGAACAGGCGCCGGAAGTTCTCCAGGCTCAAGACGCTCAGGTTGGGCAAGAGCCCCGTTCGGTAAAAGATGTTGGGGTCGCTGAAGTTGGGGAAGGCGAAAAGCGAGTTGCGCGGATCGAAGGCCGCCAGCAACACGTAAAAGATCGGATAGACCGCGATGAGAACGACCAGCAGCAAGAAGAGATGCGTGAGCTGGTCACCCAGCACCGCCGCGTAACTTACTCGGCGCCCGGTCCGCGCCATGCCGATCCGCTGCCCGATCAGGCTGGTCAGGGCCAGCACCCCGCTCGCCGCGAGCAAGAACAGCACGAAGCTGCGCCAGCCCCCCTCCACGAAATAGATCGTGAAGCTGCGGGGCCGCCCCTGCATGTTCCGCGCCAGGAAAGACCCCAGCACCACGAGGCCGATCACCAGGGCGGCGAGGACGAGCCACGGCAGCGCCCGCCGCAGCGGCCCCGGCTCGTGGTGGACGTACCCCCCCGGCGGCAGGGAAGAGGCGGGGCGGCCCGGCCCGGTGCCGGGGGTCGGCGTCGGTGTGGCGGTCATACGGGGACCTCCTGCGGGAATGAGCGCGGGAACCCGGTCACTTGCGGGCCTCCTGGAAAACCCCCGCCGCCCGGAAGTTCACGACCGAGATCGCCAGGGTCAGAAAGAAGATGATCAGCGCGATCGCGCTCGCCAGGGCGTAGTTCTGCCCCCCCGTCGACGCGAAGGCCGTGTTGTACCCCCACGACAGCAGGATGTCGGTGCTCTGCGCCGTGCTCTCCCGCCCCTCCTGCGGGGGCCCGCCCTGGGTCAACAGGTAGATGATCCCGAAGTTGTTGAAGTTGAACGCGAACGCCGAGAGCAGGATCGGCGTGAACGATGTGCGCAGCAGCGGCAGCGTGATGTTGGTGATCTGCTGCCAGCGGCTCGCCCCGTCGATGCTCGCCGCCTCGTAGAGGTCCTCGTTGATCGTGGAAAGCGCGCTGATCGTCGCCGTCATCATGTACGGAAAGCCCAGCCACAAGTTCACCAGCAGCACGCTGATCTTCGCCCACAGCGGATCACCCAGCCACGGCACCGCCGTGAACCCCAGCAGCCCCAGCGTCTTGTTCACGATCCCGAACTGCTGGTTAAACAGCGCCACCCACATCTGCACGCTGATCACGGTGGGAATCGCCCACGGCAAGAACAGCAGCGTCCGGTAGACGTTGCGCCCCTTGAGCCGCTTGTTGTACAGCAAAATCCCCAGGATCAACCCCGCCAGCGCGTTCATGACCACCGTCGAAAAGGCGAACACCACCGTCCAGACGAACACCGGAATCAGCGCCGTGCTCGCCTTGGCGAAGATCGTCTGAAAATTCGCCAGCCCCACGTACTCGTAGCGGTTGAGCCGCGTCACGTTCGCCACGTCCAACCCCGCGGGCGCCGGGGCCGCGAGCGTCACCACGTTCCCCTGCACCCCCGCCACCTCGGCCCGCACCGGCACCGAGGCCGTCTCGTCGAACAAGACGATGGTGTCCCCCGCACACGTCGGCGTGCGGCAGCGCAGGTACTGCGCCACCGAGTCCGCCTCGGGCGTCCCCGAGAGCGTCACCGTGCGGCGGCCTTCGCCGAGCGTCGCCGCCGTCCGCACCGCCGAGTCGGGATTGCCGCTGTTCTCCCCGCTGTAGTTCGTAAAGGCGTAATTCACCGTCAGCACGACCGGCAGCACCGTGAAGGCCGCCAGAAACACCAGCGCCGGAAAGAGATAAAACCAGTTCGTGATCCACGGCAGCGCGCGGGCCAGGAGGGGCATCCCCACCACGATGGCCGCGAGCGTGTACACCAGGATCAGGTAGGGCGGCGCCCCAGGCGCGAAGCGGGCCGTCAGCGCCGACAGCCCCCAGCCGATCAGGGCCGCGCCGCCCAGCAGCCCGGCAAGCACCAGCACCGCCAGCAGCACGCCGCCCGTGCCCCCCGGGGGCGTGTGGCGGGGGCGGCGCGCGGGGGCCGAATTCAGGGTCACGGTCATGGTCGCGCTCCTTAGGAAAGAGGCGGGCGGCGGACCCGGAACACTCACCCTCCTGCCGGTCCGCCGCCCGAAAGCTCCTGGTTCCTTACTTGTTGATGTTCGACTCGATCTCGGTGACAGCCCGCTGGAGGAGCTGCGCGTAGTTCTGCCCCGGCTTTTGCACCGCCTGCGCCGTCGCCGCGCCCCAGGGCCCCCACACCGCGCCCATCTCCGAGATGTTCGGCATCGCCGTGCCTGCGCTGATCGCCCGCCCGAAGCCCGTCACCACCGGGTCATTCCTGAGCTGGGCCCGCGCCGAGAGGCTCGCCGGAATCGCCCCGCCCGCCTTGTTGTACGCGAGCTGCGCGCCCGGGCTCGTCATCTGCCGCGCCAGCGCCACCGCCGCCGCCTTGTTCTTGCTGTAGGCGTTCACCAGCACCGCCCGCACCCCCACGAAGGGGCTCCACTTGCCGGTCGCCCCCGGAGGCGTCGGGAAGTTGGCGATCCCGTAGTCGATCCCCGCCTTCTTGACGTCCCCCATGTCCCACGGCCCGGTGTAGAACATCGCCAGCCGCCCGTCCACAAACGCACTCTTCGCCGCGTCCTGGCTCACCCCCTCGGGGATGAGGTTGTACTTGTAGCGCAGGTCGTTCATGAACGAGAGCGCCCGCGCCGTCCCCGCATTGTCCAGCCCGATGTCCCGCAGGTTCAGCGTCCCGTTGTCGTTCCGGAACACGTACCCGCCGTAGGCCCGCACGAACCCGTAGCTCTTGTACGGCTCGGCGAGGTCAAACAGCAGCCCGAAGCGCCCGTTCCCCGTATTCGCCTGCGCGGCCTTGAGCAGCGCCGCCCAGGTCGTCGGCGCCTGCGGCACCAGCTTCTTGTTGTACACCAGCGCCACCGCCTCCGCGTTCAGCGGCAGCCCGAAGAGCCTGCCCCGGTACGTAAAGGCATTGAGCGCCGTCTTGTCATAGTCCGTCCGCGAGGTCAGGTACCGGTCGAGCGGCTCCACCACCCCCGCGGAGGCATACCGCCCCAGCCGGTCGTGCGGCTCGGTGGCAATCAGGTCCGGGCCCTGCCCCCGCGGCGCGCTCTGGATGAACTTGTCCTGCGTTTGCCCAAACGGCACGCTCACCACCGTGACCTTGTTCCCCGTCTTCTTCTCGAACTCGGCGGCCTGCGCCCGCACCCACGCCAGCTCCCCCGCCGCCTCGAACGACGTCCACAGCGTCAGATTCGCGGCGGAAGCGCTCCCACACAGGGCCAACGTCACCAACCCAAACAGCATTTTTTTCATACAGCTCCTTGATACCACGCCGGAGAAGATCCCCGCGTGGCACACTCGGGACCCCGGACAGATCCCGGATTGAACAGACGTTCGACCTCATCCTTTCATCTCCGCGCCGCCAATTCTGAAACGCCCGCCTCCCTTTTCCTTAATCGAGTCTTAAACTTTCGCGCGCAGAGCTGTGCAGGACGGGTCCAGACGGGTGGAGGAGGTGGCCGCGGGGGGCGGCTAGCGAAAGCCCTCCACCGCCGCGTCGAGGTCGTCTTCGGGCAGCTCGACGTAGCGGCGGGTGGTGTCCACCGCCTCGTGGCCGAGGAACCCGGCCACCCGGGTAAAGTCCCGCACCACCGCGTAAAGCTGGGTGCCCGCGTACTTGCGCCCGGCGTGAAAGCCCCGGAACTCGTGTTCCCGCCCGCACCTCAGCGCGAGCCGCCGGAGCCGCTCATACGCCGTGGAGTACGCCCGGATTTCTAGCACGCGGCCCGAGCCGGGCGAGCCGCGCTCTTCGTGCCAGGCCCCCAGCGCCTCCCGCAGCCGGGCGCTGAGCGGTACCACCCGCACCTTGCCGCCCTTGCCGTAGACCCGCAGCCGCGCGCGCGTGGGGCCGAAGTCCGCCCACTCCACCGCCAGCGCCTCGGCGATCCGCAATCCCGCGTGGGCGAGCAGCAGCAGCAGCACCCGTTCCTGCACATCCGCCTCCTCCAGCAGCGCCCCCACGAAGTCCGCGCGGTACGGCGGGTTTTTCACGATCCCCCGCGTGCGGTCCCGGGGCCGGGCGACGTCCGCAAAAGGCTCGGCGTCGGTCGCCCCCGCCCACCGCAGCGCCCGGTACAGCGCCCCCGCCGCCGCCACCCGGGCCTGCACCGTCGCGGGACTCAGCCCCGACGCACTCAGCCCCGCGACGAACAGCGACGGCTCGCGCCGCCCAGGGTGCAGCAGGGTCCAGGCGTGCGCCGAGGCATGGTCCAGAAAAACCTCGACCCCCTTGCGGTACGCCCGCAGCGTGTGCGGGCTGAGCCCCACCCCGGCCACCGTCTCGCTCGTCAAGAAGGCCAGCGTCAGCCCCCACAGCTCCGCCCCGTCCTTGTCCCGCGCCGCCCGCACCGCCCGCCCCCGCAGCGCCTCGTCTCCCAGCCCCGCCCACGCCCGCGCCTGCCCCAGCCGGTCCCCGGTATACGCCCGCAGCTCTTCTCCCATACGGCCCGATGATAATGTGCCTTATCAACGGACGTGTCGGGAGGTGGGGGAGGGCCGCCTCGGCTTAGGTGTCGAGGTCGCGTTTGCGAACGGGGGTCAGGAAGCGGACGGCGCCGGGGAGGATGCGGGCGGTGAAGGGGGTGGTCTCGACGTGGAGTTCGCCGTCGTACTGTAGGGGAAAGGGGTCGTCGGCCTCGACGGTGACCTGTTTGGCCTCCAGGGTTTCGAGGTTGCCGCTGAAGACGGGATCGCCGAGGTTGAGCTTGACCCGAACGGAGTCGAGCAGGTTGGGCAAGAGCCGCAACAGGTTGCCGGCCTTCATCAGGACCAGGGTGAACTTGCCGTCCGAGGGGCTGATGTCGCTGGTGATGGGGAGGCGGTAGTTCGCCATGCCGAAGTTGGCGACCATCACGCCGATGCCCTCGAAGTCGCGCCGCTCCCCGTCGATGACGAGGTGGAAGGTGGTCTTTTTCGGGTTGAGCTGCCGCATGGCGCTCAGGACGTAGGCCATCGCGCCGTATTTCTCCTTGAGGTCCTCCGAGTCGCGGATCATGGCGGCGTCGGCTCCCGCTCCCGCGAGCATCGCAAAGCCGCTCTTCTCCCCCTGGACCTCGACCTCGCCGAGGTCCACCCGCACGGCGTTGCCCTCCGCAACGAGGGCGGCGAGGACGGCGGGGTCGCGCGGCAGGTCGAGGTTCTGCGCGATCAGGTTCGCCGTCCCCGCCGGGTAGGCGAGGACGGGCACGTCCTTGTAGCGGGCGGCGTAGGCCAGCGCACTCACGGTGCCGTCGCCGCCCGCCGCGACGAGGAAGTCGAAGTCCGTCAGGTCGGTGAGGAACTCGGCGAGCGGCGTCTCGTGGGTCAACTCGCGGGCGGTGACCAGGGCGCCCCCCTGCCCGAGGCGGGTGACGAAGTCGGGGAGGGTGCTCTCGCCCTGGCCGCTTCTGGGGTTGAAGACGATCAAAACCCGCTTGCCCGTGAGCCCGGCGAGGGGGTCTTGGTCGGTTGAGGCGCTGGGGGGGGTGGTTTGACCCGTCATTTGGGGCTCATTAGACTGCCCCACGGAGGCCAGGCTATGGTGCGTTTCTTCTTTGCTTCTTTACTATTCGCGGGGGCGCTGGCGTCGTGCGCGCCGCGGCAGCAGGCCACGGCGGGCGTCACGGTCACGCCCGTTCTCGTCAAACTCTCCGAGCCCGCCGCTCGGGGCGGCACCCTGACCGTGCAGGGCCGCTACCTGGGAGGCCCCTCCACCGGGCGGGTGCGGCTGGGCGCGAACGCCTCGGGACAGGGGGGGTACGTCTTCCCGGCCTCGGCGGTGCGGTCGTGGACGGACGGCGAAATCGTCCTCACCATTCCGGCGGACGCGCCCGTCGGCGGCTCGTGGCTCTTCGTGGAGGTGGGCGGGCGGCAATCGACCGGGCTGCCGTACAGCGTCAGGCAGTAAGGGGCCCGCTGCGGCCAGACAGAACAAGGGCGGTGATGCCCCGGCTTTCGCTGGGGCATCTTTCTTTGGCTCCCTGCTACACTCCCGGGGTTATGGCGCTGCAACGCCCCAAGGGCACCCAGGACCACCTCCCGGAGGGTTCTCCCAAGCTCGGCCTCGACGTGCGGGCCTCGGCCTTCGCGTTCGTGCAGGACACGGCGCGGCGCGTGCTGGAACGGGCGGGGGCGGAGTTCATCGCCACCCCCCTGTTCGAGGAGGCCGAACTCGTCAAGCGGGGGGTGGGGGGCTCGACCGACATCGTGCGCAAGGAGATGTTCACGGTGTATTACTTCGGGGACCACGGCGGGTACGTCCTGCGGCCCGAGGGCACCGCGGGCATCGTGCGGGCGTACCTGCAAAACGGGCTCAAGCAGCTTCCGGCGCCCCTCAAGCTCTGGACCCACGGGCCGATGTTCCGCGCCGAGAACGTGCAAAAAGGGCGGCTGCGCCAGTTCCACCAGGTCGACTACGAGGTCCTGGGATCAAAGGACCCCCTGGTGGATGCCGAGGCGATCTGGCTGATGTGGGAGGTCGTGCGCGAGCTGGGCCTGACCGGCGTGCGGGTCAAGCTCGGCTCCATCGGCGACCCGGCGGACCGGGAGCGGTACAACGCCTACCTGCGGGAAGTGTTTACCGCACACGTGGACCGCCTCTCGGACGACAGCCGGGACCGTATGGGCCGCAACCCGATGCGGATTCTGGACTCCAAGAGCGCGGGGGACCAGGCGCTGACCCGCGAACTGGGGGTGCGGCCCATGCTCGACTTCCTGGGGGAGGAGGCGCGGGCGCACTTCGGGGCGGTGCAGGGCTTCCTGCGGGAGTGGGGGGTGCCCTTCGACATCGACCCCTCCATCGTGCGCGGGCTGGACTACTACCGCCGCACCGCCTGGGAGCTGCATCACGAGGGCGTGGGCGCGAAGTCGGCGCTGGGTGGGGGCGGGCGGTATGACGGGCTCGCGGCGCAACTCGGCGGGCCGGAGGTGCCCGCGGTGGGCTGGGCCTTCGGGATCGAGCGGCTGCTGCTCGCACTGGAGGCGGAGGGGGTGCAAGTCCCCGCGCCGGAGGGACCGCTGCTCTTCCTGGCCGCGATGGACGAGGAGAACGTGGGGCTGGCGGCGAAACTGGCGCTGGAGGCCCGTTCCGCCGCCCGGGTGGAGTTCGCCTACCGGGCGCTGAAGCCGGGGAGCGCCTTCAAGGAGGCGGGCCGCCGCCGCGCCCGCCATGCCGCCGTGATCGGCAGCGAGGAGGCCGCGGGGGGCGTGCTGAACGTCAAGACGCTCTCGACCGGGGAGCAGCGGGCGGTGGCGGTGACAGAGTTGAAGACTTTTCTTCTGGAGCAAGCATGAAACGCACCTGCTATGTCGGTGAATTGAACGAGTCCTACGTGGGACAGACAGTCACCCTCCAGGGGTGGGTGAGTCGGGTGAGGGACTTTCCACAGCAGTATTTCGTCATCGTGCGGGACCGCAGCGGGATCGCCCAGCTCACGGTCGAGTCAGACAACCCCACGTATGAGACGGCGGGTGAACTGCGGAGCGAGTACGTCGTCGAGGTGACCGGGCTCGTCCGCGAGCGGGGCGAGGGCCAGCGGACGGACGCCTACTCGACCGGTCGGGTGGAGGTCATTCCTTCGGACCTCCGCATCCTGAGCCGTGCGGCCACCCCTCCCTTTCCGGTGGAGGGCTCGCAGGTGCCCGTCTCCGAAGACCTGCGGCTCAAGTACCGCTACCTCGACCTGCGGCGGCCCGAGATGCAGCGCCACCTGCTGCTGCGCTCTGGCGCGGTAGCGGCGGTGACCCGCTTCCTGCACGCCGAGGGGTTCGTGCAGGTGGAGACGCCGATGCTGACGCGCTCGACCCCCGAGGGCGCCCGCGACTTTCTGGTGCCCTCGCGGCTCAGTCCGGGCGAGTTCTACGCGTTGCCGCAGTCGCCGCAACTGTTCAAGCAGCTCCTGATGATCGCGGGCTATGACCGTTACTACCAGCTCGCCCGCTGCTTCCGCGACGAGGACCTGCGCGCCGACCGCCAGCCGGACTTCACCCAGCTCGACATGGAGATGAGCTTCGTCACCCAGGAGGACGTGCTGGAACTTCAGGAGCGCCTGATGGCCGCGGTCTTCCGCGACGTGCTGGGGGTGGAGTTGCCTCTCCCCTTCCCCCGCCTGTCGTACCAAGGGGCGCTGGACCGCTACGGCTCGGACAAGCCGGACCTGCGCTTCGGGTTGGCCTTCGTGGACGTGACCGACCTGTTCCGGGGTGGGGAATTCGGGGCCTTCGCGGACGCGGGGACGGTGAAGGTCCTCGCCGCGCCCGAACTCACCCGCCGCCAGTTGGGCGAGTTGGAGCGGGTGGCGAGGCAGAACGGGGCCGGGGGGCTCGCGTGGGTCCGGCGCGAGGAGGACGGCTTCACGGGCGGGATCAGCCGCTTCGTGGGGGATCGGGCCGGGGAGCTGCTGACCCGGACGGGGGTGGAGCCGGGGGGGGTCCTCCTCTTCGCGGCGGGCGAGTGGAAGAAGGCCGTCACTGCGCTGGGGGCGGTGCGGCTGGCGCTGCGGGACCTCCTGGGGCTGACGGCTTCGGGGCCACAGTTCCACGTCTCGTGGGTGCTCGATTTCCCGGGGCTCGAATGGGACGAGGAGCAGGGGGCCTGGACGTACATGCACCACCCCTTCACGGCGCCGCACCCGGAGGACGTGGGACTGTTTGGGACGGACCGGCAGGGTGAGATTCGGGCTCAGGCGTACGACCTCGTGCTCAACGGGTATGAGGTGGGCGGCGGCTCGCTCCGCATCCACGACCCCGAGGTGCAGGCGAAGATGTTCGCGGCCATCGGCCTCTCGGAGGCGGAGGCCCGCGAGAAGTTCGGCTTCTTCCTCGACGCGCTCGGGTACGGCACCCCCCCCCACGGCGGCATCGCCTGGGGCTTCGACCGCCTGGTGATGGTGATGGCGGGCGCCGCGAGCATCCGCGAGGTCATCGCCTTCCCCAAGAACAACCGCGGCGCCGACCTGATGGCGCTGGCCCCCTCCCCCGTGGATGAACGTCAACTCGCCGAGGTCGGCGTCGAGGTCATCGCCGCAGAGTGAGCCGGAATCAGGGGGGTGCCTGTGCCCCTCTCCCCTGGGCCAGTGAAGTGAAAGTTTTCTTGAGCTCTGTGCTTGTGAAGACGTTGGTTTGTATTTACCGCCTCTGCGCACGGTGGGCCCCTACAATCGCGGGGTGAACGGGCGAGAGGGCGGTGGGCTGGGGGTCGGGAGTCCGGGAGCAGGGGGTGGGCGTTGACGCGCTCTTTCCTCTTGATCGACGGGCACCTCGATCTGGCGATGAACGCGGAGGCGGGGCGGGACCTGAGAAAAGGGCTGGAGGCGTTGCGGGCGCGGGACCCGGTGGCGGGGCAGACGGCGACGGTGACCTTTGGGGAGCTGCGGGCGGCGGGGACGCGGGTGTGTTTCGGAACGCTGTTCGCCCTGCCGCGCGGGCCGGGGAGTCCGGGGGGGTACACGGATCACGCGGGGGCCCGCGCGCAGGCCCTCGCCCAACTGGACCAGTACCGCCGCTGGGAGGACGCGGGAGTCGTGCGCCTGCTGCGGGAGGGGCGGGAGGTGGAAGAGCACCTGGTCGGGGAGTCCGGCGCGCTGGGGGTGGTCTTGCTGATGGAGGGGGCCGATCCCGTGCGGGACCCGGGAGACCTGCCCTTCTGGGTGGACTCGGGGGTGCGGGTGATCGGCCCGGCGTGGGGGCGCACGCGTTATGCGGGGGGGACGGACGCGCCGGGGCCGCTGACGGGGGCGGGGCGCGAGCTGGTGACGGCGATGCGCGAGCTGGGGGTGGCGCTCGACGCCTCGCACCTCGACGACGCGGCCTTCTGGGAGGCGGCCTCGCTGGGCGCGCGAATGATCGCCACCCACGCGAACAGCCGCGCTTTCGTGCCCGGCAACCGGCACCTGACCGACGAGATGGCGCGCGCGGTGGCGACGGGCGGGGGGGTGATCGGGCTGGTGTTCCTGAGCACCTTCTTGCGACCGGGGTGGGAGATCGGGCAGGCGCGGGTGCCCCTGTCCGTCCTGGCCGACCACGCGCGTCACTACGCGGGTCTGGTCGGCTGGGAGCATGTGGGGCTGGGCACTGACCTCGACGGGGGGTTCGGGCGGGAGAAGGCCCCGGCGGGGGTGGAGCGCTACCGGGACGTGCCCGCCCTGCTGAGTCTCCTGCCGCCGGAGGTGCGCGCCGGGGTGGCGGGGGAGCACTGGCGGCGCTGGCTGACGCGCTACCTTGGGGCACGATGTTCTCCCCGCCGGTGAGCCCCGACCTCGACCCCCGTCTCCACGCCTTCGACCCGGTCCGGCAGCTCGCCGAGGAGGCGCTGCGCGGACGGCTGCCCGGTGAGGGCTGGCGCTACCTCACCCCGCGGCCCGGCTGGGTCGGGGGGGCGCGGCTGAGCCTGCGCGCCCGGCCCGAGGAGGATGCCCCGCAGGTCACCGAGGCGCTGCCCGGCGAGGCGCTGGAGGTCGTCGAGGAGCGGGAGGAGGGCTGGGCGTGGGTGCGCACCCGGCACGACGGGTACCTGGGCTGGGCGCGCCCCGAGGGGCTGGGCTTCTCGGAGCCGCCCGGGGAGACGCGGACGGTGAGTGCGCTCCGGGGGCACGCCTTTGCGGGGCCGCGGGTGAGCCGGGCGGTGGTGGGTGAACTGTGCTTCGGGGCGAGGCTGGGACGGCGGCCCGGGGAGGTCGTCACCGAGGGGGGGCGGCGCTGGGTGCCGGTGTGGCTGCCAGGCGGGGACGAGGCCTGGGTGGGCGAGGCGGCGCTCTCCCCCGCCCCGGTCGCGGACGCGGCGGACTTCGCGCTGCGCTTTCTGGAAACGCCCTACGTGTGGGGCGGGCGCAGCGCCTGGGGGCTCGACTGCTCGGGGCTGACGCAACTGACGTTCGCGGCGCTGGGCCGGGCCCTGCCGCGTGACGCCGACCAGCAGCAGGCGGCGCTGGCGGCGGTCGGGGTGCCGGAGCGGGGCGACCTCGCCTTTTTCCCGGGGCACGTGGGCGTCATGCTGGACGGGCGCCGGATGGTCCACGCGAACGCGACCCGGATGCGGGTGAGCGTGGAGACGCTGGGAGAAGGCGAGTACGGGGAGCGGCTGGCCCGGGAGCTGACGGGGTTCGGGCGGTGGGCGCCGTGAGCGTTCGCTGGGAGACGCTGGAGCTCTCCACGGCGCGGCCTTTCGGGATCGCGCGCTGGACGCACTCTACGTACCCGCGCACCTTCGTGACCTTCGAATCGGGGGGGGTGACGGGCCGGGGGGAGGCGGCACCGAACGCGTACTACGGCGAGACGGGCGCGACGGTGGCGGCGGTGCTGCCGCTGCTGGCCGGCGCACTGACGGACGGCTGGGACTGGGACGGGCTGCAAGAACGGCTGGACGCGCGGCTGCCGGGCGGGCACCCCAGCGTGAGGGGCGCGCTGGAGATGGCGGCGGTGGAGTGGGCGGCGCGCGCGGCGGGGGTGCCGGTGTGGCGGCTGCTGGGCCTGTCGCCCGCGCCCTTGCCCGAGAGCAGCCTCACGGTGGGCCTCGGCCCGCTGGAGGACATGCGCCGGGAGGCCCGCGAGGCGGTGGCGCGCGGACACGGGGTGCTCAAGGTGAAGCTCGGCACGCGGGCAGACGAGGCCATCGTGGAGGCCTTGCGGGAGGAGGCGCCCGGGGTGGCCCTGCGGGTGGACGCGAACGCGGCGTGGACTCGGCCCCAGGCGCGGCGGATGCTGGGGGTCCTGGGCGCCGCGGGGGTGGAACTCGTCGAGCAGCCCCTGGCGGCGGGCGACCTGGAGGGGCACGCGGCGCTGCGCCGCGTGAGCCCCCTGCCCCTCGTCGCGGACGAGAGCCTGCACCGCGTCTCGGACGTGCCCCGGCTCTCGGAAGCCTTCGACGCGGTGAACCTCAAGCTCGCCAAGTTGGGAGGGCCGCTGCGGGCGCTGGAGGCCTTGCGGCTGGCGCGCGCGCACGGCCTGGGGGTGATGCTGGGCTGCATGATCGAGAGTTCGCTGGGCATCGCCGCCGCGGCACATCTGGCGGGGTTGTGCGACTGGGCCGATCTCGACGGGGCGCTGCTGCTGGCGGACGACCCCTTCACGGGGCTGGAATGGGAGGCGGGGCGGCTGACGCGGCCCACGGGGGTCGGCTGGGGGGTGGAGCGGCGGTGAGCGTGACCGTCGCCATTCTGGGCTGCGGCAACCGCGGCGCGGACGTGTATGCCCGGCACCTGGCGGGGCAGGGGGCGCGGGTGAGCCACCTCGTCGATCCCCGCCCGGCGCGCCTCCGGGAGGTCGCCGCGCGGCACGGGTTGGGGCCGGAGGCGTGTTTTCAGGGCGAGGCCGCTTTCTTCGCCCTGGGGCGGGTGGCGGACGCGCTGGTGATCGCCACGCCGGACGACGCCCACGTGGGGCCGTGCCTGCGGGCGCTCGAACTCGGCTACGACGTGCTGCTCGAGAAGCCGGTGTGCCTGGAGGAGCGTGACCTGGACGTGCTCCTCGCGGCGGAGGGGGCCTCGCGGGGCCGGGTCACCGTCTGTCACGTGTTGCGCGGGGCGCCCTTTTTCCAGGCGGTGCGGGGGGTGCTCGACTCCGGGCGGCTGGGGCGGCTGGTGGGGATCACGCACGCGGAGAACGTGGCGTACTGGCACTACGCGCATTCCTACGTGCGGGGGAACTGGCGCGCCAGCCCACCCGCCGCGCCCTTCGTGCTCGCCAAGGCGTGCCACGACCTCGACCTGCTGCGGTGGTTCGCGGGGGCTTCTCCCGTGCGGGTGAGCAGCGAGGGGGCGCTGCACCACTTTCGCCCGGAGGAGGCGCCGCCGGGGGCCTCGGAGCGCTGCGTGACCTGTCCGGTGCCTGCTTGCCCGTACGACGCGCGGGTGATCTACGGGACGCGCGACCCGGCCCAGTGGCCCGTCACCGTGCTGACGGCGGGGGGGGTGTTGCTCTCGGACGCGCTTGCGGGTGGCCCGTACGGGCGCTGCGTGTACCACGCGGACAACGACGTGGTGAGCCACCAGACCGTGACCGCCCTGTTCGCGAATGGGGTGACGGCGGGGCTGACGGTGAGTGCTTTCACCCACAACAACACCCGGACGCTGCGGCTGCTGGGCACCCACGGCGAGGTGCGGGGGCACATGGAGCGCGGCGAGATCGAGGTCCACAGCTTCCGGACGGGCGAGGTGGAGCGCCTCGTCGTGGACGTGGGCGGCAACCACGGGGGCGGGGACGCGGCGCTGGTGGCGGGGTGGCTCGCGTCCCTGCGGGGGGAGGCGGGGGTGCCCACGCCGCTCGCGGAGTCGCTCGACTCGCACCGGCTGGCTTTCGCGGCGGAGCGGGCGCGGCTGCGCGGGACGGTGGAGGGGGTGGGGCGATAGAGGAAGATCGGGCGGAGGGAAGTGAACTGGAGGGGCAGATCACAAAAGGTTGTATTAATTTAATTTGGCGGAAGTTAGGTCCGCCAGGTGGCGGGCGTCGGCGAGGCGGACGAGCTGCCAGGCCTCTCCCCCTCGTTCGAGTTCGGTGAGGGCGGCGTTGCGGTGGGCGAAGCGGGACTGGGCCCAGGCGTCGGCGACGGGCAGGCCGAGGAGGGTGGCGAGGACGGCGGTGAGGGCCCCGCCGTGGGAGACGACGATAGGGGTCTCGCCTTGGGGCAGGCCGTCGAGGGCGCGGCGGAAGCGCTCGCCGACCTCCTCCAGGCTCTCGCCGCCGGGAAAGCCGAGGGTGCCGTCCTCCCTGTGCAGGGTGTGGGCGTGGGTGCGCAGGTCGTCGTAGGGGCGGCCCACCCACTCGCCGGGGTCGATCTCGTGCACGCCCTCGAGGATATGCAGCGGAACGCCGAGGGCGTCGGCGATGGGCTGGGCGGTCTGGCGGGCACGGCGGTAGGTGCTGGCGTACACGCACGGGGTGGGCAGGTTCAGGGCGGCGAAATGGGCGGCGACGAGGCGGGCCTGGGTCTCCCCCACCGGGTCGAGAGGGTCTTCGGCGCCCGTGGGTCCCCGCAGGACGCGCCGGGTGTTCGCGGCGGTCTGACCGTGGCGGACGAGGAAGAGACGGGCGGGGGGCATGGGGGCAGGCTAGCGCGGTGAGCGAACATCCGGTGCCAGGGGACGCTCCGGCCTATCCTGGGGCGTGCATTTCGACGATCTGCCCGTGTTGCCCACTTCCCCTGGCGTGTACATCTTCCGCAAGGGGGGCACGCCGATCTATATCGGCAAGGCGGTGAATCTGCGCTCGCGGGTGGGGCAGCACTTCAAGGCGGGGGGCAAGAGCGGCAAGTTCACGGCTCTGGCCGACGCGCTGGAATTCATCACCGCGCGCAACGAGGTCGAGGCCCTGGTGCTGGAGGCCAACCTCATCAAGCAGCACCGCCCGCACTACAACGTGCTGCTCAAGGACGACAAGCACTACCCCTTCCTCAAGCTCACGAACGAGGACTTCCCGATGCTGGTGGTGACCCGGCGGGTCCTCCAGGACGGGGCGAGCTACTACGGTCCCTACCCCGACGCCTCGGCGGTGCGGCGGGTCAAGCACCTGATCGACACGATGTTCCCGCTGCGCAAGAACTCGGGGCTGCCCCTCCAGAAAAAGCCGCGGCCCTGCCTGAACTACCACATGGGCCGCTGCCTGGGGCCGTGCATCGATGCCGCCGACCCCGGGGAGTACCGCCGGGTGGTGGAGGACGTGAGGGCGCTGCTCGAGGGCCGCGCCGCGCACGTGGTCGCCCGCCTGAAGGAGGACATGAAGGTCGCCGCTCGCGCGCAGGACTTCGAGCAGGCGGCCCGGCTGCGCGACCGGGTGGGGGCGGTGGAAAAGCTCTTCGGGACCGAGCAGCACGCCTACGTCGGCGGGGAGACGGACCTCGATTTCCTGGGGGTGGCGCAGGCGGGCGAGTACGCGATGGTGCAGCTCTTCCGGATGCGGGGGGGCCGGGTGGTGGGCCGCGACAAGCGTTTCCTGACGAACGCGGAGGGCGGCGGGGACGCGGGCGAGATCATCGAGGCGTTCGTGGGGGATTACTACACCCAGGCGACCCACGTGCCACCGCTGATCCTCTTGCCCGCCGAGTTCGAGGACGCGCCGGTGTGGAGCGAGTTCCTCAGCGAGCGGGCCGGGCACCGGGTGGAGATGCGGACACCCAAGCGCGGGGACAAGGCCGACCTCGTGGAAATGGCGCAGCGCAACGCCTCGGTGGGGCTGGAGTCCGAACTCGCGCTGCTCGAGCGCCGGGGCGACCACCCCGGGCTCGACGCGCTGCGCGAGGTGCTCGCCCTGCCCGAGCGGCCCTGGCGGATCGAGGGGTACGACAACTCCAACCTCTTCGGGACGAATATCGTCTCGGGGATGGTGGTGTTCGAGGGGGGGCGGGCGCGGCGCGGGGAGCACCGCCGCTTCAAGGTGAAGGGTCTGGAGCACCCCGACGACTACACGGCGATGCGGCAGACGATCCACCGCAGGTTCACGGGGTCTTTGTCCGACAAGCTGCCGCTGCCGGACCTGATCCTGATCGACGGCGGGCGGGGGCAGGTGAACGCGGCGCTGGACGCTTTACAAGAGGCGGGGGTGCGGGTGCCGGTGGTGGGACTCGCCAAGCGCGAGGAACGGATCGTCCTGCCGGGGAGGTTCGGGGCGCAGTGGTGGCTGGAGTCGGGGACCGAGGTGGGGGTGGAGCGGGAGCTGCTCCTGCCGCACACCCACCCGGCGCTGCGGGTCCTGATCGGGGTGCGCGACGAGGTGCACCACTACGCGGTGAGCTACCACCGCAAGCTGCGCGGGGAGGGGATGCTGCGCAGCGTGTTCGACGACCTGCCGGGGATCGGGCAAAAGCGCCGAGAAGCGCTGCTGGAGCACTTCACGTCGCTCGAAGACCTCGCCTCGGCGCCGGTGGAGCAGATCGCGGGGGTGCCGGGGATGAACCTCCGGGCCGCGCAGAGCGTCAAGGAGTTCCTGGCGCGGCGGGCAGAGAATTCCACGCCGGTATGACGCCCCGACGCGAAGCGCCCCCTCTGACTTGGAGGGGGCGCCGCTTCGTGGGGGTGAGGGGGAGGGTCATGCGGGACGGGGGCTGAGGTGCAAGAAGGCGAGGACGCCTTGCAGGCGGGGAGAGGGCCTGCGCTCGGGGCGGGCTTCACGGGCCTGGCGGGCGCGCTGGGCTTCGGCGCGCAGGGTCTGGAGGCGCTCCTGGCCGAGGGCGAGGTGGAGGTGGGCGTGCATGGTGGCTTCCTTTCGACCGTTCCGCGGGCCTCCGGGGGGGGGCGCCCGCTTTCCGGCTGCCCGTATGGTGCGCCCGGGGTGCCGGGACGGGCATCGGCGGTGTGGCGCAGGGGCAATCGGCGAAATGGCGGAGAGGGGAGGCGGCTCTCTGAACGTTTTGTCAGGCGGGCCGCCCCCTTGACCTGCCCGGGAGGCCCTAGAGTGACGGGATGCGCCGCCGTCTGCCCGGCCTGCTCGCCCGCCACTGGCGGCAACTCGCGCTGCTCTTCCTCGGGGTGCTGCTGCCGCTGGCGCTGTTCGCCGACCTGGCCGAGGACATCTTCCGGGAGGGAGGCTTTGCCTGGGACCGGGCGGTGCTGGGGTGGTACGCGGCGCACCGCACCCCCACCCTGACGGGGGTGGCACACGCGCTCGCGTGGCTGGGGGGGCTGGGGGGGCTGCCGCTGCTCGTCCTCGTCTTCGTGGTGGTGCTCGTGCGGCTGGGGGCGCGGGCGCAGGCGTGGTTCCTGATCGCCGCGGTGGCGGGGGCGTCGGTGCTCAATGGGCTCGCCAAGGGCGTGTTTCAGCGCCCGCGCCCGACGGGGCTGGGGGCCCTGGTGCGCGAACCCGGCTTCTCGTTTCCGAGCGGACACGCGATGAGCAACGCGGCCTTCGGGTGCGCGCTGATCCTGATCTTCTGGCGCTCGCGGGCCGGGTGGCCGGTGGCGGTGGCGGGCGGGCTGTGGGCGGTCGCGGTGGGGGCCAGCCGCAACTACCTGGGGGTGCACTACCCCTCCGACGTGCTCGCGGGCTTCGCGGCGTCGGCGGCGTGGGTGGCCGGGCTGTACCTGATTTTGTCGCGGCGCTGGTCGGCGCTGCGCAGGGCGCCGCAGGGCGAGGCGGACACGCGGTAGGCTGGGCGCATGACGACCCGCGCGCCCCGGGGCCCCTGATGGAACGGCGCTCACGCCCCGCCCCGCCCCCGCCGGACCCGGGAGAGGGGCATTCGGACGCCGCGCAGGCGCTGAGGCGCCGGGCCTACCTGGGCGCCGTGACGCTGGTGGCCCCCGCCCTGGGGGTGGTCTGGGGGTTGCAGGCCCGGCAGCCGGGGCCCGACCCCTTCGTGGTGTTCGGGCACCCCGCGCTGCTGGCGCTGTGCGCCTGGGGGGCGGCGTGGCTGCTGCGGGGGGGCGCGCTGCTCCCCGCCGAGCGGGTGGTCGCGGTGGCCGTCACGCTGGCGCTGCTCGGCAGGCTCGCCCTGGCGCTGACCGGACCGGGCGACGAGGCCTTCGGGCGGCTCAACGAGACGTGCTGGCTGCTCGTGGTGGTGGCGTGCGTGGGGTTTTTGATGTTCAGCGCCCGCCAAGGGCTGTGGGTGGCGGGGGGGCTGTACGCCCTGACGGTGCTCGCTCCCTGGGTGGCGGGAGCGGGAGAGGCGCGGCTCTTGCAGGTGCAGCTCACCTGCGGGGTGGTGCTCGCGCTGCTCTACAGCCTGGCGTGGTACCGCGAGCGCTTCCTTGCCGAGCGCGGCGAGCGCCTCTCGCTGGAGCGGCTGGCGAACACCGATCCCCTGACCGGGCTCCCCAACCGCCGGGCGCTGTACTCCGCCGTGGGGGCGCTGCTCTCCGGGGACGGGGGCGGGTGCCTGATCCTCTTTGACCTCGACCACTTCAAGCGGGTCAACGACCTGCACGGCCACGGGGCGGGCGACGAGGTGCTCGTGGGGGCCGCGAGGCGGGTGCGGGGGGCGCTGCGGGGCGGCGACCACTTCGGGCGCTGGGGCGGCGAGGAATTTCTGGTCGTGCTGCCCGGCCTGGACCTGGAGGCGGGCGCGGCGGTGGCCGAGCGGCTGCGCCTGTGCCTCGCCGCCCGGCCTTTCGGGGCGGTGGGGCGGGTCACCGCGAGTTTCGGGGTGGCGGGGGTGGGCCCCGGGGACGACCTCAGCCGCTGCACCGCCCGCGCGGACGCGGCCCTCTACCGGGCGAAGGCGGCGGGGCGCGACCGGGTGGCGTGCGAGGGCGAACCCGAGCGTGAGGGGGTGGTCTGAGCGCTCAGTCGGCGGCGGTCGCGCGCTCCCCCAGGGCGAAGGCGGCGTGGACGGCGCGGGTGGCGTGCTCGACCTGGGCCTCCTCGATGGCGACGCTGATGTTGAGCTCCGAGGAGCCCTGGCTGATCATCAGGATGTTGACGTCGCTGCCCGCCAGGGCCCCGAAGAGCCGCGCGGCGACGCCCTTCTGACCTCGCATCCCGGCGCCCACGATGGCGAGGACGGCCACGCCGCCTATGTCCTCGATCTGGAGTTCGCCGGTGCCGGACCCGCGCAGGGCGGCGAGGGTCCGTCTCGCGTCCACCCCCTGCACCGCGAGGGAAACGTTGCTCATGGAGCTCGACTGGGAGACCATCAGCAGGGTGATGTTCTCGCGGGCGATGGCGGTAAAGAGGCTGGCGACGACCTCGGGCACGCCGAGCGCCCCCGCGCCCGTCACGTTGATCAGGCTCACCCCGCGGATGGCGGTCACCGCCTTGACGGGGTGGCCGGGGTCGTCGAGGGGGTCTTCCTGCACCAGGGTGCCGGGGAAACCGGGGTCGGCGGCGCTTTTCACCCGCAGGGGGATGCCGCTTTCGCGCAGGGGCGTGACCGCCAGGGGGTGCAAGACCTTGGCGCCGAAGTAGGCGAGTTCCATCACCTCGCCGTAGCTCAGGACCTCGATGTTGCGGGCGCCCGGCACGACGCGGGGATCGGCGCTCATCACGCCGTCCACGTCCTTCCAGGCCCACACCTCGTCGGCGCCGAGGGCCTTGCCGATGATGGTCGCCGAGAAGTCGGTGCCGCCGCGGCCCAGGGTGGTGATCGCGCCCTCCTCGGTCTCGCCCATGAAGCCCGCGACGACCGGGGTGACCCCGGCGCCCAGGAGACCCCCGAGGCGCCCCTCGATCCGCCCGTCGCTGCCGGGGAGGGGGCGGGCGTTGCCGAAATGCGCGTCGGTCATGATGCCCGCCTGGCCGCCGCTGAGGTGGTGGGCGCGCACGCCCTGGCCCCCCAGCGCGAGGCTCATGAGGGGGGCGCTGAGCCGCTCGCCGAAGGCGACGATCAGGTCGCGGCTGCGCGGGGTGAGTTCGCGCAGGAGGTAGACGCCGTAGACGGCCTGCCTGAGGGTCTCGTGCAGCTCGCGGATCTCGCGCACCGCGCCGCTGTCGGGGGCGGCGCCGAGGTCCTGGGCCGCCGCGAAGTGGCGGGTGCGCATGACGGCGATCTCGTCGTTGGCGGCGGCGATGTCCCCGCCCTGGGCGGCGTCGGCGAGGCGCAACAACCCATTGGTCACGCCCGCCATCGCGGAGACGACGACCACGACCCCCACGCCGGCCTGGATGGACCGGGCCGCGAGAGAAGCGCTGTGGCGGATCGCGCCCGCGTCCTGCATGTTGGTGCCGCCGAACTTCATCACGAGGAGCGAGTGCGCCATGCCGGGCATGATAAGGCCCGCCCTCGGGGCCTGGCGGGCGGGCGGTCTGGGCAGGAGGCGGGGGGGCAGGGCCTCAGCCGGGGGGCGGGGCGGTGGTGCCCAGGGCCGCCGTCACCGCGAGCACCCCGAGGAGCAGCCCGGCCTCCAGGGAGAGGGCCGCGCGCAGGTGTCCCCGCCCGGCGAAGGCGCGCCGAACGAGCCCGGCGGCGAGCAGCCCCGCGGCGAAAAGCCCGAGCTTGAGGAGCAGGATGCGCCCGTAACCGCTCTCTCGCAGGGCGAGGGGCGAGCCCGCGTGCGCGAGGGTGAGGACGGCCCCGCTGGCGGCGAGCACCCCCACGCAGGCCAGCGCGACGGGCGTGAAGCGCCGGGCCTGGGCGGGGGTGGGGGCGGGGTGGGTGAGCAGGGCGAGGACGCCGCCCAGCCACACCCCCATCGCGCCCGCGTGCAGGGCGGTGAGGGCGCGCAGGCCCGGGCCGTGGGCGGCGCCGTGCCCGACGCCCGCCACGCCCCACAGCAGCAGGGCGGCGGGGGGCAGCAACAAGGGCGCCGCCCACCCCCGCCGCTCGGCGGCGAGGAGCAGGCCGCCGCCGAGGACCCCGGTGAGGACGGCCCGGCCCGGCCCGGCGCCCGTGACGTACGCCAGGGTGTCCCCGGGGGTGAGGAAGCCGAGGCGGGCGAGGGTCCAGCCGACCTCCAGCGCGGCCCACAGGGCGAGCAGGACCAGGCCGAGCGCGGACGGGCGGGGCGCGGGGTGGCCGGCGGTGAGAACTCGGCGGGCGAAGACCCCCCCGAGGAGGAGCAGCGTGCCCAGCGAGCCGAGCAGGTGGGCGGCGGCGAGGGCCGGGATCAAGCGGGCCTCACCGCACGCGGAAGACGGAGTGGCCGCCCACCGGGTGGCCGTCTTCCGAGAGCAGGCGCCAGACGATCAGGTAGGCCCCGGGCCGCAGCCCCGCGCGCAGGGGCACCTCGACGCGGGCGGCCATCCCGCCCCGGGTGGGGGCGGCGTCGGCGCGGGAGGCGTCGTTCCGGCGCGCGAGGGCGGCGGCGGCGGTCTGGTCCGCGTCCGCCCCGGCGGGCAGGGGCACGACCTTGAAGGTGGAAAATTTCAGGTCGACGGGCTCGCTGAAGGTCAGGGTGACCTTCTTGGGGGCCGGTACCCGGGCGTTGGCGGCGGGCGTCACCGAGGTGACCTCGGTGTGGGCGAGGGCCGAGCCGAGCAGGAGGGCGGCGAGCAGGGAAAGCAGGGGTCGCATGGGGGTCCTTTCGGTGGGGGGAGGGCGGGTCTCCTCTCCCCCGGGGGCTCACTTGAGGGTCGTCCGGCTCGCGGGGGCCTGTTCGGGGTCGCTGTCGTCCCAGAGGGCAACCGTGCCGTCGGCGTAGGTCTGGTAGACCTTCCAGCTCAGGGTTCCGGCCTGTTCTGGATTGCGCGCCTGGAAGAAGAAGCGGGCGTACTCCTGGGGCGCGACGCGGCCCCGCCAGGTCACCTCGGTGACGAGCCCGGCGCCGCTCGTCTTCACCGTTCGCAGGAAGCCGGGCGTCACCTGGAAGCGGGTGATCGTCACGCCCGGCGGAACGACGAGACGAATCTGGGTGGTGGCGACGCTTTTCTCGGTCGGCACGTGGAGGCGGTAGGTCTCGGAGGCGCCGACCCGGCTCTCGGTCAGCCCCGTCTCGGTGCGGACGGTGGCGTGCGCGGCGGCGACGGGCAGGAGCAGGGCGAAAACGAGCGGCAGGCTGCGGGTGGGCATGGGGTCTCCAGTGGATGAGGCGCGCCGCTCCGGGGCCGGAGGGCGAGGACGGAACACGGGGCACGGCGGGGCCCCCGGGGTCAACACGGCGGCACCCGCGCGGGCGCGGTCTCAGAGGAACGCGGCGGGGGGCGGCGCCCGGGCCCGGAGCCGGGTCGGCGGGCCGTGGGCGGGACGCGGCGCCGGGGCACGCGCCACGGGCGGGGCGGGCGCGGCAGGATGAAGGCCCACTCCCGGCTCGGCGGCCAGGGCGAAGGCCCCCGTCAGGCAGAACAGGCAGTGGGCCCCGTGAGGGGAGGCCGGGGGAACGGGGTGGTGCGCCTCCTCCGGCTGCCCAGCCCCCGGGCAGTGGACGGCGACTTCTCCCGCCCGGGCGGGCCGCTCTCCCCCACCCGCGACCGGACCCAGGCGCAGGGGGTACGCGAACGCGGCGGCAAGGACGAGCAGGGCCGCCAGCGTGCGCGTCAGGGGGTAGGGCCTCGGGCGGGGCACGGCGTTCAATCTAGAGTGTCGGCGGGCTGGAGGGAGGCGGAGAGGCCTACACCTGGGGCTACCATTTATTTGTATTAATTTATGTGATGGTCTCGCGCGCCGGGTGGGGTGGAGGGCCATTCACGCTTTCTTTGGTGTCCAGGACACACGAAGGCGGGGGCGTGGAGGTGGGTTACACTCGCCCATGCGTGGTGCGTCCGCGAGGGGCGGGCGGCCCGAAATTCGAGGAGGGACACCATGAAGGTAGGCATCAACGGATTTGGCCGCATCGGGCGTCTGGTCTTCCGCATCCTGGTCGAGCGGGGCGTGGAGGTCGTGGCGATCAACGACCTGACCGACAACAAGACGCTGGCGACCCTGCTGAAGTACGACTCGACCGCCGGACGTTTTAACGGCACGGTTACGTTCGACGAGGACGCGCTCACCGTCAACGGCCAGCGCATCGCCGCTCTCGCCGAGCGTGACCCCGCCGCGATCAAGTGGGGCGAGCTGGGCGCCGACATCGTGATCGAGTCGACCGGCATCTTCACCGACCGTGAGGGCGCGAGCAAGCACCTCCAGGGCGGGGCGAAGAAGGTCATCATCACCGCGCCCGCCAAGCAGGAGGACTTCGCGGTCGTGCTGGGCGTCAACGAGCAGGACTACGACCCCCAGAATCACAACATCATCTCCAACGCGAGTTGCACGACCAACAGCCTCGGCGCCCCGATGCGGGTGCTGGATGAAGCGTTCGGCATCGAGAAGGCGATCATGACGACCGTCCACTCGTACACGAACGACCAGCGGGTGCTCGACCTGCCGCACAAGGACCTCCGCCGGGCGCGCGCCGCCGCCGTGAACATCATCCCGACCAGCACGGGGGCGGCCAAGGCCGTGTCGCAGGTGTACCCCAAGCTCAAGGGCAAGTTCGACGGCACCTCGCTGCGGGTGCCCACGCCGGTCGGCTCGATCAGCGACGTGACGGTGATCCTGGGCCGCGACGTGACCCCAGGTGAGGTCAACGACGTCTTCCGCCAGGCCGCCGAGGGGCCCTACAAGAACATCATCCGCTACACCGAAGACCCCATCGTCTTGCAAGACATCGTGGGCGACCCGCACTCGGCGATCATCGACGGCGGGCTGACGATGGCGATGGGCAACCTGGTGAAGTTCTTTTCCTGGTACGACAACGAGTGGGGCTACTCCAACCGGATCGCCGACCTCGTGCAACTGGTGCAGGAAAAGGGCGTTTAAGGGGCGAAAGGCGGATGGCAGAAGGCCGAGGCTTCCCTTCTGCCATCCGCTTTGTGCCTTCGGCCACAAGGAGGAACCATGCGAACCCTCGACCAACTGGACACCCGGGGCAAACGCGTGCTCGTGCGGGTGGACTACAACGTGCCCGTCAAGGACGGGGTGGTGCAGGACGACACGCGTGTCACGGCGAGCCTGCCGACGCTGGAGCGGCTACTCTCGGGCGGCGCGTCGGTGGTGCTGATGAGCCACTTCGGGCGACCGAAGGGGGGGCCGGAGGAGAAGTACAGCCTGCGGCCCGTGGCCCCCGTGCTGGAGAGGGCGCTGGGGCGGGACGTGAGATTCATCGGCTCTCTGCCGTCGAGCGAGGAGACCTTGAAGGACGTGCAAGCTCTCAGGCCCGGCGAGGTCGCGCTGCTGGAGAACGTACGCTTCGAGGCGGGCGAGGAGAAGAACGACCCCGAGTTGGCGGGGAAGTTCGCGCGGCTGGGCGACGCCTTCGTGCTGGACGCCTTCGGGAGCGCGCACCGGGCGCACGCGTCGGTGAGCGGGGTGGCCCAGTACCTCCCGCACGCGGCGGGGCTGCTGCTCCAGACCGAGGTGGAGGCGCTGTCGCGGCTGCTGGAGAACCCGGCGCGGCCCTACGTCGTCATCATCGGCGGGGCCAAAGTGAGCGACAAGATCAAGGTGATCGAAAACCTGCTGCCGCGGGTGGACCGGATGCTGATCGGCGGCGGGATGGCGTACACCTTCATCAAGGCGCAGGGCGGGCAGATCGGTGAATCTATCCACGAGGACGACCAGTTGGGGCTCGCCCGACGGCTGCTGGACGAGTACGGCGAGCGGCTGATGCTCCCGGTGGACGTGATCGCCGCCGACCGTTTCGCGGAGGACGCGCAGACGCAGGTCGTCCCCAGCAATGCGATTCCCGACGGCTGGCAGGGGCTGGACGCGGGGCCGGAGACGGTGAAGGCGTACACGGAAGCCTTGCAGGGCGCGAAGACGGTCTTCTGGAACGGGCCGCTGGGCGTCTTCGAGTTCCCGGCCTTCGCGGGGGGCACGAACGCGATTGCGAAAGCTGTGGCGGAACTGGGCGACGACGCCTACACGGTGATCGGCGGCGGAGACTCGGTGAGTGCCATCAACAAGAGCGGGCAGGCTGAGCGGGTGAGCCACATCAGCACGGGCGGCGGGGCGAGCCTGGAGCTGCTCGAAGGCCGCGCGCTGCCGGGCGTGGAAGCGATGAAGTGAGAGCCGTCAGCGATCAGCTTTCAGCCGCATAAAGCGAGGGCTCTCGCCTACCGAAGACTGACCGCTCCCCAGGAGGAACCATGACCAAACCCAGAACCCTGCTTGCATTGAACTGGAAGATGAACAAGACGCCCACCGAGGCCAAAGCCTGGGCGCGCGACCTCGCGGGGGAGTTCACGCGGGGGAGCGCCGAACTCGCGGTGATGGCCCCGGCGATCAGCCTGCCCGGCCTCAAGGAGACGCTGCCCGGCGGCGTGGACGTGGGCGGTCAGGACGTGTCGCCGCACGAGTCGGGAGCGTACACGGGCGAGGTCAGCGCGGCGATGCTGCGGGACGTGAACGCGACCTACGTGGTCGTCGGCCACTCCGAGCGGCGCGAGTACCACGGGGAGACGGACGCGCTGGTGGCCGCCAAGGCGCGGCAGGCGCAGGCACACGGGCTCACCCCCATCGTCTGCGTCGGCGAGGGGCTGGACGTGCGCGAGCGCGGGGAGCACGTCAGTTATACGCTCGCCCAGCTCCGCGGCAGCCTGGAGGGCGTGGGCGAGAACGTGGTGATCGCCTACGAGCCCGTCTGGGCCATCGGCACGGGCAAGACGGCCACCGCCCAGGACGCGGAGGAACTCGCCGCCGCGATCCGGGAGGCGCTGCGGGAGCTGTACGGGGAAACCGCCGACAGCCTGCGGGTGCTGTACGGCGGCAGCGTCAAGCCCGACAACATCGCCTCGATCTGCGCGCAGCCCAACGTGAACGGCGCCCTGGTCGGCGGGGCGAGCCTGAAGGTGGCGGACGTGCTGGGAATGAACGACGCGCTGAGGTGAGCGCGGGTAGCCTCTCCCCCACTCAGGACAGAGTGGGGGCTGATTTCGAGATGCTAGTGAATTTTGTATTTAATTTAGGCACTGGTGATTTTTATCTTTTGACTTGACGATGACTCTTCCTGACCTTGCCCGGACGGCCCGTGCCCTCCCCGTATACTTCCGCTCATGTCATCTCTCAGCACCATCCGCGACCTCAAAGCCCATGTGGGTGAGACGGTCACCGTCCACGCCTGGCTCACCGACAAGAGCGGCAAGGGCAAGCTTCAGTTTCTGAAGCTGCGCGACGGCACCGGCTTCGTGCAGGCGACCGTTTTCAGGAACGACGTGTCCGAGGAGGTGTTCGAGGCGGCCAAACGGCTTTCTCAGGAGCAGGCGGTGACGGTCACGGGCGAGGTACGGGCCGACGAGCGGGCGCCGGGCGGGGTGGAACTCGGGGTGCGCGACCTCGCGGTGATCTCCGAGAACCCGGCGGAGTACCCCATCACGCCGAAGGAGCACGGGATCGAGTTCCTGCTCGACCACCGCCACCTGTGGCTGCGGCACCGCCGTCCCTGGGCCGTGCTGCGGGTGCGTGACTGCGTGCAGCGGGCGATTGTGGACTTTTTCCACGGCGAGGGTTTCGTGCGCTTCGACGCGCCCTTCTTCACGCCGAACGCGGCGGAGGGGACGACCGAACTCTTCGAGATCGACCTCTTCGGGGAGGACAAGGCGTACCTGTCGCAGACGGGGCAACTGCACGCCGAGGCGGGCGCCCTCGCTTTCGGGAAGGTGTACACCTTCGGGCCGACCTTCCGGGCGGAGAAGAGCAAGACGCGGCGGCACCTGCTGGAGTTCTGGATGGTGGAGCCGGAGGTGGCGCCGAGCAGCCACGTGGAGAACATGGCGCTTCAGGAGCGGTTCGTCTCGTTCCTGGTGCGCCGCGCGCTGGAGGAATGTGGGAACGAACTGGAGACGCTGGGCCGTGATTTGGAAAAGCTGCGCCCCGCCGCCGAGGGCAACTACCCGCGCGTGACGTACACCGACGCGCTGGAGATCATCCGGCGCCACATCGAGGCGGGGGACCTGCCGCCGAACGTTCAGGCCGACGTGCAGCCCGTGGAGTGGGGGGATGACCTGGGCGCCCCGCACGAAACGATCCTGGGGTATCACTTCGACCGGCCCGTGATCGTCGAGCGGTACCCGGCGGCGATCAAGGCGTTCTATATGCAGCCGGACCCCCAGGACCCGAGGCTGGCCCTCTGCGACGACATGATCGCGCCGGAAGGGTACGGCGAGATCATCGGCGGCTCCGAGCGCATCCACGACTACGAGCTTTTGAAATCCCGCATCGAGCACGAGGGGCTGCCGCTCTCGGCGTTCGAGTGGTACCTCGACCTGCGGCGGTTCGGGAGCGTGCCGCACGCGGGATTCGGGATGGGGCTGGAACGGGCGGTGGCGTGGATCACAGGGATCGATCACATCCGCGAGGCGATTCCCTTTCCCCGGATGCTGACGCGGATGGTGCCGTGAGGGAACGTCAGGGCTGCGCTAGATTGGCCGCATGATCGCCTACAGCGAGGTGAGTGCTTTCACCGACACGCCGGGGCAGGGCAACCGGGCGGGGGTCGTGCTTGGGGCCGAGGGGCTGAGCGAGGCCGAGATGCAGGCCCTGGCCGCCTTCCTGGAGGCGCCCGAGACGGTGTTCGTGACGCGGATGGGGGGCGGGCGGGTGCGGGTGCGCTACTTCACGCCGACCCGGGAGATCGAGTTCTGCGGGCACGCGACGGTGGCGCTGGGCCTGACGCTCGCGCAGCGGGGGCACTGGACGGCGGGAGACCTCGTGCTCGAAACGCTCGTCGGGCGCATTCCGCTGACCCTCGACACCGAGGCGGGGGTGCCCTCGCGGGTGTGGATGGAGCAGCGGAGCCTGGAGACGCGGCCCGCCGCGCGCGAAGTCCGGGCCGAACTCGCTGAGGCGCTGGGGGTGGACGAGCGGATGATCCACCGGGGGCTGCCGCTGGGAGTGGCGAGCACGGGGCTGTGGAGCGTGTTCGTGCCGCTGCTCGACCCCCTGATCCTCGACGGGCTGGAGCCGGACCTGCGCCGGATTCACCTGCTCAGCGACGCGTTGGACGTATGCAGCGTGTACGCCTACGCGCCGATGGGGGTCAACCGCTTCGCCGCGCGGGACTTCGCGCCCGCCGTGGGCATTCCGGAGGACCCGGTGACGGGCAGCGCGGCGGGGGCGCTGCTGGCCCTGCTCGCCCGCGAGGGGCGGCTTCCGGTGCGCGGCGACCGGGCCTGCGGCGTGGTGTACCAGGGCCACGCCATCGGCTCACCCGGAGAGGTGGAGGTCGAGGTGACGCTCGCCGGGGCGAACTCGGTGGGGTGCGTCCGGGTCGGGGGCCGCGCCACCCTCGACCGGGAGGGGTCCTGGACGCCGGGGCGGTAGCCGCCACCTGTCCAAGTTCCAGCGCCGGACGACCCGGGGGCGAAGCGTACACTGCCCCGGATGTTGGGACTTATCTGTGTGGATGTGGACGGCACCCTGATCGGGACGGGCAACACCGTGAGGGAGGACGTGTGGGCCGCGCTGGCGGACGCGCGCGCACAGGGCGTCCGCATCGCCCTGTGCAGCGGGCGGCCCGCCTTCGGCAACGCGCTGGGCTACGCGCGGCGGCTGGACCCGGACGGCTGGCACGTCTTCCAGAACGGGGCGTCCACCGTGAACGTGGGCAGCGGCGAGAGCCTCAGCGAGCCGCTGCCGGAGGAACCCCTCGCCACCCTGCTCGTGCGGGCGCGGGAGACCGGGAGGCTCCTGGAGGTCTACACGGATGACGACTTCGGGGTCACCCACCCCGGCGACCTCGCGCGGCGGCACGCCGACCTGCTGGGGGTGCCGTACACGCCGCAGGCCCCGGAGAGCCTGGTCGGCACCCGCGTCCGCGCCCAGTGGGTCGTGCCGCACGAGGAGGCCGCCGGGGTGCTGGCCGAGGCCTCCCCAGGGCTGGACGTGCATCCGGCGGGCAGCCCGGCGATGCCCGACATCCTCTTCATCAGCCTGACGCGCGCGGGCATCGGCAAGGGGAGCGCGGTCGCCCTGGTCGCCGCCCAGTACGGGGTGCCCCTCTCGCGCGTGATGATGGTAGGTGACGGCCACAACGACGTGACGGCCATGCGCGTCGTCGGCCACCCCGTGGCGATGGGCAACGCGGACGCCGAGGCGCGGGCCGCCGGGAGGTATCACGTCGCCCACGTGGACGACGGGGGACTGGCCCAGGCGGTGCGGCTGGCGTTGACGCTGTAGCCGCGCGGGGCCCAATTCTGGAGTCGGCCCTGCTTGACGCTCTCGACCGCTTTCCGGGCCCCCTCCAGGGACGGCACGGCGGCTCCGACGAGACCGAGGTCACTCAGGTAAGGTTCGGCCTGCATCGTTCCCACGTCGAGGGCCTCCTCGTGGGTGCGGTTCCAGGTCAAAGCGAAGAAGTACCACGTCGCGCTGACCTGGCGCACCGAGGCGTGAATCATGTTGTCCACGGCTCCTCCTTGAGGGGCCTGCACGCTGGGGGAGCGCGGGAGGTCAGGGACGCGGGGGGAAGGCGAGGTGGCCCTCGAAGAGGCGCAGGCTGAACTTCCTGGGCTTTTTCTCGACGAGCGTGCCCCGCATCGGCCCGTGCTGGGTGTTGACCTGCACGTCACACCGCCCGCCGTTCTGGGCGCAGGCCTCGCCCAGCGCCTCGATGTCCGTCTCCAGGGTGCCCTTGGGCAGGCTGCTGAACTCGGCGAGGATGGTCAGGCGTTTGTTGGGCGCGACGTGGTAGTTGCCCTGGAGAGTCAGCATCTCTCCACCTTAGGCGCTCCACCCGCCCGCGAATGGGGCTCCTAACCTTTACCTTTCGTTGGGGAGACCGCCCTCCTCGCGGGGCCGCACCCGCACCCCCCCGTCCGGACAAGCCCCGGAAGCGGAGGCCCGCACGATCCCCGGCATCCTGACCCTGAGATGGATGCCCGGCACCACCGACCGCGTGCACTTCGACACCCTGGGACACACCTTCACCGTCTTGCCCAGAGACGTGCAGCACGTGGGCGTCCACTCCCCGAGCCCCCTGTCGGATCTGATAGGACCCCTGCGCCAGCACGTGACGCCCAGCGTGCCTGGCACCCACCGCGCCGCCTGGGTGAACGGGGGGGGCCGCGCGGGGGACGAACCCGTACCGGAAGAGGGGCCGTGACCCGTTCGCAGGGCGCCCAGCAGTTACCGGGAAGCGTCCGGTTCCGCCCCAGCGCGCACGCCGCGTGCCAGGCCGCCGCGCCAGAACAGGTCGATGCGAAAACGCCGCGCCGTGACCCCCCTGAACCCGGCAGCTTCCAGCAGCCTGCCCATCTCCGGGACCGTGTACACCCGCACGAGTTCGCGGTCGTTGAGCGAGACGAGCCGGGTAAAGCCGGGCAGGCCGTTGGGCACGTAGTCCTGAAGGGCGAGGGTGCCCCCGGGCCGCAACACCCGCCACCACTCACGCAGGGCGACCTCTGGGTCTCGCAGGTAGTGCAGGACGTTCAGGCAGGTCACGGCGTCCACCGAGGCGTCCGGCAGCGCGAGGGCCTCTGCGGGGGAGGCGAGGAGCGTCACGCCCTGACCGGCGAGGGTGCGGGAGGCCACCTCCCGCATTCCCGCGCTGGGCTCGGCGCCGATCAGCCGCGCCTCCGGGAAGCGGGTGCGGGCGAATGCGAGCAGGGTGCCCGTGCCGCAGCCCACGTCGAGCAGGGTGCCGGACCCCAGGGGTGGCAGCGCGTCCAGCACCTCGCGGGCCGTCCGCCGGGCGTAGCGGCCCCAGAGGCGGTCGTAAGTCGCGGCGAGACGGTCGTAGGCTCCCATGAGCCGAGCGTACCCCGGGAACTGTGCCTTCGATTTCGGAAACAAGCCCGGCCTCCCCTACCACACGGTACCGGGAGGCCGGTCACAACCTCACGCCACCGGGTAGAAGAACACCGCGAAGCCCAGGATCAGGTACACGCTCAGCAGCAGCAGGCCCTCCAGCCAGTTCGTCTCCCCGTCCCGCACGACGCTGTTGGCGATGATCACGGCGCCGAAGATGGCGACGAGTTCCAGGGGCGTCACGACGAGGTTCATGGGCTGCCCGACGATCAGCCCGGCGAGGACGAGCAGCGGCGCGACGAGCAGGGCGACCTGCACGGTCGAGCCCAGGCTGATGGTCATGGAGAGGTCCATCTTGTTTCTCAGGGCGAACATGACGGCGGCGGCGTGCTCGGCGGCGTTGCCGATAATCGGAATCAGGATCAGGCCCACGAAGAACTCGGTGAGGCCGAGCGACTCGGTGGCGGCCTCCAGCGTGCCCACCAGGAACTCGGACATGAAGGCGACGGCGACGGTGGCCCCGGCGAGGGTGATCACGGCGCGCGGCACGCTCCAGAGGGGACCGCCCTCCTCGTCGTGGGCCCCCTCGTCGTCGGCGGTGGAGAGGATGTCGCGGTGGCTAACCAGGGTGAAGTAGATGTAGCCGACGTAGACGAGAATCAGGACGACGGCGGTGGCGTCGCTGAGATTCACGTCGAGGGCCGTCACCAGCTCGGGGGCCACCGCGCGCGCCGTGAGGTCGAAGACGGTGGGGATCATCAGCGCGAGCACGCTGATCACGAGCAGGCTGGAGATCGTGCCCGCCGACTTGAGGTTGAAGCGCTGCTCCTTGTACTTCAGCCCGCCCAGGAAGACGGCGGCCCCCATGACGAGCAGGAGGTTCCCCAGGATCGAGCCCACGATGCTCGCCTTGACGACCTCCAGCTTGCCCGCGCTGAGCGCGAAAAAGGCGATGATCAGCTCGGTCGCGTTGCCGAAGGTGGCGTTCAGGAGCCCGCCCACCGTGCTGCCCGTCCGCACCGCGAGCTGCTCGGTCGCCTCGCCCATGATGCCCGCGAGGGGCACGATGGCGAGGGCCGCGCTGAGAAAGATCAGGGTGGGGCTCCCGCCCGTGACCTCCAGAAAGACCGCGACCGGCAGGAAGATCAGCAAGGCGTTGAGCCACTTCATGCGGGGCAGTGTACCGGGGGGGTGAGAGAGATCACCTTCACCGGGTCCTGAGGGGCGGACCACGAAGCGCGGCGGCGTCCTCTGCTAGCCTGCGCCCGGTATGGCGACGGTCGCGGAGATGCGGGAGAGGCTGAGGCGTCCGCTCGCGGCGGAACTCGCCTCGGGCTGCGCCGACCGGGTGGTCTCGGGCGGGGTGGAGCGGCTGCTCGCCTCCCCGCTGGCGAGCCCCTTCCCCGTCGTGCGCGAGGCGCTGCGCGGGTACGCGGGGCTGGACGTGGTTCGGCGGGAGCAGGCGCTGAAAACGGCGCTGGCATCACTCGGCGGGCAGGAGAAGGAGAGGGCGGCCCCGCGTCCCCCCGTGAGGCAGGCCATCCCGACGGCGGCGCCCGGCGAGCGGCTGCCCATCGACGCCGAGATCGCGCGGCTGGACACCGGCCCCGGCGGCGCCCGCAAGCTCCAGTCCCTCGGCCTCCACGCCCTGCGTGACGTGCTGCACGCCTACCCGCACCGCCACGAGGACCGCCGCGCCCTGCCCGACCTGTCGGAGGTCGAGGAGGGGCAGAAGGTGACGGTCGAGGGGCGGGTGGTGTCGAAGGCACGGAGAACACCGAGACCGAATCTGCTCGTCTTCGACGTGACGCTGGAGACACCTGCGGGCGGGAAGGTGCGGGCGAGCTGGTTCAACCAGCCGTGGGTGGAGCGGCATCTAAAAGAGGGCTCACGGCTGGTGCTGACGGGCCGGGTGAAGAAGTTCGGTCGCTCCGTGCAGCTCGGCGTCGAGCACCTGGAGACGGTGGAGGACGCGCAGGGAAGCCTGAGCACCGGGCGGATCGTGGGCGTGTACGACTCCAAGGACGGCATCTCACAGGAGTTCCTGCGGCGGGCGGCGCACCGCGCCCTGCAAGCGGCCCCGCTCGACGACTACCTGCCCGCCCACTGGCGGCAGAAGTACGGCCTGACCGACCTCGCCGACGCGCTGTGGGGCATCCACTTCCCGACCGACGAGGCGCACCTGGAGCGGGCGACGAACCGGCTGCGCTTCGACGAGTACCTGTTTCTGGAACTCCGCGTGCTGCTTCAGGGGGAAGACGCCGTGCTCCTCGGCAAGCGGTTCCAGGCGACGGGCGAGGACATCGCGCGTTTCGAGACGGCCCTCCCCTTCTCGTTCACGAATGCCCAGCGGCGGGTGCTGCTGGAGATCACGGACGACATGCGGAGTGAAAGGCAGATGGCGCGGCTGGTGCAGGGGGACGTGGGGAGCGGGAAGACGGCGGTGGCGGCGTGTGCCCTCTACCTCGCGGTGCGGGACGGGTATCAGGGGGCGCTGATGGCCCCGACCGAGATTCTGGCGCGGCAGCACTACGCGAATCTGGTCGGCTACCTGAGCAAGCTCGACGTGCGGGTGGGCCTGCTGATCGGCGCGATGACCCCGAAGCAGAAGCTGGAGATGCAGACGCGCATCGCCGAGGGGGACGTGGACGTGGTGGTGGGCACCCAGGCGCTGATCCAGGAGAACGTGCGCTTCGACAACCTGGGCTTGGCCGTGGTGGACGAGGAGCACCGCTTCGGGGTGATGCAGCGGCGCAAGTTGCTCGCCGGGCGCCCGGACGTGCTCGTGATGTCCGCGACGCCGATTCCGCGCAGCCTCGCCCTCACGGCGTATGGGGACCTCGAACTCTCCATCATCGACGAGCTGCCGCCTGGCCGCACGCCGGTCGAGACGAAGCTGATCCAGGATACCCACCGTCAGCAAGCGTACGGCTTCGTGATGCGGCAGATTCGGGAGGGGCGGCAGGCGTTCGTGGTCACCGCCCTGATTGAGGAGAACGAGAACCTGGAGGCGCTGGCGGCGACGCAACTCGCGGACGACCTCAAGGTGATCTTGCCGGAGGCGCGCATCGACCTGTTGCACGGCAAGATGAGTGCCGCCGAGAAGGAGGACGTGATGGACCGCTTCCGGGCGGGCGAGTTCGACGTGCTGGTGTCCACCACCGTGATCGAGGTGGGGGTGGATGTGCCCAACGCGACGGTGATGGTGATCGAGAACGCCGAGCGGTTCGGGCTCTCGCAGCTTCACCAGCTCCGGGGGCGGGTGGGACGCGGCAGCGCACAGAGCTACTGCGTGTTGATCGCGGGGGAGCACTCCAAGAAGACCCGCCAGCGCCTCAAGATCATCGAGGGCTCGACGGACGGCTTTGTCATCGCGGAGGCGGACCTCAAGCTGCGTGGCCCCGGCGAGATTCGCGGCACCCGGCAGAGCGGCATCCCCGACCTGCGGCTGGGCGACCTCGCCAGCGACGTGGAGATCATCGAGCGGGCGCGCGAACTCGCCAAGCACATCCTGGCGCATGACCCCAGGCTGGAGCATCCCCGCCTCCAGTACCTGCGGAGTGAGTTGCAAAACAGGAGCCAGAGCGTCGCCTTCCGCGAGGTGATCTGAGGGGTGCCCGGAGGTCAGGAACGCCCGCGCCAGCTCGACCAAGTGCCGACGAGCAGCAGCAAGACGCCCAGCCCTGTGCCCAACGGCTCCGCTCCGGACCAATCCAGCAAGATCAGCAGCAGGCCAGCCAAACAGAGAAAGACCCCGCCCCTCAGATGGAGCAGAAGGTCGAACAGGAGCCACGCCAGGTCTCGCACACGCCACCCTGAGGACCTTCGCCTTCAAAGCGTCTGACAAGGTGGGCGTCTTTACCTCGAAGCCTTGTCATGTGACAACTCTGTGACACCCCCCTTCATACACTGAGGTCATCAGCGCAATACAACCAAGCGGGCCGGGTGAAGCCTGCGCGCCGGGAGGCTGGCTCCGAGCGGGTCAGCCTTACCTTTTGGGGGGAGGCATTGTCTTTATGCTTGCCGCGCCGTTGAATGTGCCCTCCTATGCTGGCCGAATGACGCGGGGCATGGACGGAAAGACGGTGCTCGTCACGGGCGCGACAAACGGCATCGGGCTGGTGACGGCGCGGGAGCTGGCGCGCATGGGCGCGCGGGTGGTCATCGTGGGCCGCAACCCAGAGAAGACGGCGGGGGTGGTGGCGGAGGTGGGCGCGGCGGGAACCCTGATCGCCGACCTCTCCGAACTCGCGCAGGTGAGACAGGCCGCCGCCGAGTTCCGGGAGCGGGAAGGACGGCTCGACGTGCTCGTGAACAACGCGGGGGCCCTTTACAGCCAGCGGCAGGAGACGCGCGAGGGGATCGAGACGACCTGGGCCCTCAACCACCTCGCGCCCTTCTTACTGACGCGGGCACTGCTGCCCCTGTTGCGGCAGAGTCCGGGAGCGCGGGTGGTGACGGTTTCCTCGGAGGCGCACCGCTTCGGGCGAATCCGGTTCGACGACCCGGAGTTCCGGCGCGGCTACAGCGGGTGGGGAGCGTACGGGCAGAGCAAGCTGGCGAACGCCCTGTTCGCGCGGGAACTCGCCCGGCGTGAGCCCGGCATACAAAGCAACGCCCTGCATCCCGGCATGGTGAGAAGCGGGTTCGGGCAGAACAACACGGGCCAGAGCCAACTGCTGTGGCGGGTCTTCAACCTCTTCGCCATCTCCCCCGAGCAGGGCGCCCGGACGAGCATCCGCCTCGCCAGCGACCCTACCATCACCGTGAGCGGGCGCTACTTCGCCAAGGAGCGGGAGGCCCGCCCCGCCCCGCAGGCCCTCGACGACGGGGCGGCGCTGCGGCTGTGGGAGCTGAGCGAGGAGGACGTGGGGGGCGCTGGGGCGCCGTAAGTGGGAAGTGGTCAGTGGTGAGTGGGAAAGGATCGAGCCCACTGACCACTGACCACGAGCCACTTACCAGACCGCAGCGTGCCCGTCCGTCCGGCTCTCGGTGCCGCCCTCCAGCACGCCGGTCACGGGGTCGCGGCGGATGATCTGGCCCCGCCCGAAGGAGCCCGCCTCAAGCTGCACCCGCACGTCGTGGCCGCGGGCGGCGAGGGCGCGGGCCAGGTCGGCGCCGAGGGCGTGTTCGACCTCCACCGCCCTGCCTTGAAGCCACTGCCAGCGCGGCGCGTCGAGGGCCTGCTGGGGGTTCATGCCGTAGCGGACCATGTTCAGCACAGTCTGGAGGTGGCCCTGGGGCTGCATGAAGCCGCCCATCACGCCGAAGGGGCCGACCGGGGTGCCGTCCGCCCGCGACAGGAAGCCGGGAATGATGGTGTGGTAGGGCCGCTTGCCCGGCGCGAGGGCGTTGGGGTGCGCGGGGTCGAGGTGAAAGTTGTGGCCGCGGTTGTGCAGGGCGATCCCGGTGCCGGGCACGACCACGCCGCTTCCGAAGCCCATGTAGTTGCTCTGAATCAGGCTCACCATGCCGCCCTCCCCATCGGCGGCGGCGAGGTAGACAGTCCCGCCCGTACTCGGCGCGCGGGTGGCGGGGTCGTGGGCCACGTCGCCGAGGAAGGCGCGGTGGGCGGCGGTGTTCTCGGAGCCGAGAAGGCGCTCCACATCGACGGGGACGTGACGGGGATCACCCACGTAGGTGTGGGCGTCGTGGAACCCGCGCTTCATCGCCTCGATCTGGAGGTGGAGCCCGTCGGGGTCCTCACGCCGGTCGGGGAGGTCCACGCCATTCAGCACGTTGAGGGCGATCAGCGCCGCGATGCCCTGGCCGTTGGGCGGAATCTCGTGGACGAGGTGGTCGCCGTAGCGGGCGTGGATGGGCGTGACCCACTCGGAGCGGTGGGCGGCGAGGTCGGAGGCCCGCAGTAGCCCGCCGGTCGCGCGGGCGTGGGCGTCCATACGTTCGGCGAGTTTGCCCTCGTAGAAAGTCGCGCCGTGAGAGGCGGCGATGCTTTCCAGGGTCCGGGCGTGGCCCTCGCTGCGCCACAGTTGGCCGGGGGCGGGGGCGAAGCCGTCCGGGGCGAAGACGCGGAACCACTCCTCCATGACGGGGAGGTTCAGCCGCCCGTAGATCTGGATCGCCCGCGCCCAGTTCGCGGCGAGGACGGGCGAGAGGGGGTAGCCGTCGCGCGCGTACGAGACGGCGGGGGCGAGCACCTGTTCGAAGGGCAGCCGTCCGAAGCGGGCGTGGAGGTCGGCCCAGCCGCGCACCGCGCCGGGGACGGTAACGGGGGTCCAGCCGTGACGGGGCATCTCCCCTCCCCCGAGCACGTCCAGGGAGAGGGCGGCGGGCGCGGCGCCGCTGGCGTTCAGGCCGTGCAGCTCGCCCCCCGCCCACACCAGCGCGAAGAGGTCTCCGCCGATGCCGTTGCTCGTCGGCTCGACCACCGTCAGGGCGGCGGCGGTGGCGACGGCGGCGTCCACGGCGTTGCCCCCGGCCTGGAGGACGCTCAGGCCCGCCTGCGCCGCGAGGGGTTGCGAGGTCGCCACCATCCCTCGGCGGGCGTAGACGGGGCGGCGGACGGTGGGGGAGTCGGGCTGGAAGGTCATGCGCGCTCCCTCAGGAAGAGACTTCCCACCGTGCGGATGAAGGCGTCGCGGCGCTCCAATTCCTCGGGCGCGTACCGCTCGCGGAGCAGCCGGTCTTTGAAGTCGGCCACGCTCTCCCCCGCCGGGACGGGCCAGGATTCGAGGGGGGTGCAGGCGATGGTCTGGTCCTCGCCCCACACCCACTCCGGGTTGACGGGGAGACTGGCCCGCGCGGCCTCCAGCGGCCAGGTCGCGTCCACCACCATGTCCCCCTGCGGCGCGTGGACGATCAGGTAGTTGTGTACGTCCACGACGGGCCGCCCGCCGCTCAGGGCGACGAGTTCGGGCGGGGCGGCGGGGGGCGGAGTGATCTCCTGGGTGCAGGCGACGACGGTGCTCTCCATACCGCGCTCGGCGAGGAGGGCGGCGAGGAGTTCGTGCTTGGTAGAGCAGGTGCCGCGCCACCCGCGGACGATGCCCGCCGGGTCGTGGGTGTCCGCGCGGGCGTAGGGCAGGTCGCGGACGAGGGCGAAGACTTCGGGAATCTCGGGGAGGGGCGCGCCCGGGTCACGCAGCCCCCGGGCGGCGGCTTCCTCGTGGAGGAGCCGGGTGAGGGGCAGGTCGGGGGTCACAGAGGGCAGGGTAACGCAAGCGCGCCCCAGCCTGTGGGGGCCGGGGCGCGGACGGGGGCAGAGGGGGGCAGCGGCCCGGACCCTAGCGGCCCAGCGCCCGTTCGAGGTCGGCGGGGGTGATGGGCCGGGCCTGGGCGCCCACGCGGGTGGCGGCGAGGGCCCCGGCGGCGTTCGCGGCGCGGGCGGCTTGAGGAAGGGGCAGCCCCGTCAGGGCGGCGTGCGCGAAAGTGGCGGTGAAGGTGTCGCCCGCGCCGGTCGAATCGACGACCTGCCCCTCGGGCGGCACGGCGTCGACGAGTTCGGTCTCCTCGGGGGACCAGACGATGGAGCCCATGCGGCCCACCTTGACGATCACCCGGCGCGCTCCGGCCTCGCCGAGCCGGGCGAGCGCGGCGCTGATGCTCGTGGTGCCGGTCAGGGCGAGGAGTTCGTGCTGGTTGAGGGTGAGGTAGTCCGCGCCGATCACGTCGGCCATCAGGCGGGTGCCCGCCCGGTTCACGGCGCCCGTGCCGAGGTCGACGAAGACGGGGACGGGCTTCTTGGCCGTGCGCGCGATCTCGATGGCCCTGAGGGCGTACTCGCGCTGCGGCCCTTCGGTCAGGCTGTAGGCGCTGATGATCAGGCCGTCGGCGGCCTCGACGTCCTTTTTCTTGAGCCGCGCGGGGTCGAGCTGGCGGTTGGCGGCGCCGTGGCTGATCATCGCGCGCTGGCCGTCGGGGGTCTGCATCACGGTGATCGTGCTCGTCAGGTGTTCGGGGTCCTGCTGGATCGCCGTTTGCAAGACGCCGCTTTCGCGCACCCGCGCCAGGGCGTACTCGGCGAAGGGGTCTTGGCCCACCCGGGCGGCGAGGGTGACGGTGTGGCCGAGGCGGGCCAGGGTCACGGAGATCGTGCCGCCCGCCCCGCCGGGTTCCATCGTGGCGCGGGTGGGCGAGACCTCCTGGCCGGGGGCGGGCAGTTGGTCGAGGTGGTAGAGGTGGTCGACGGTCACGTCGCCGATGACGAAGAACTTCACGGGAAAAACCTCCGGGCCGCGTCTCAGGGCCCTGAATGCGTCCCCCCGGACGGCAGGGCACGTCTGGGAGGCGGGGGGTCCAGCGTCTGGAACGCGGTTCCTACCGTACCACGCCCAGCCGCGCGGCGAGGGCGCGCAGCTCCGCCAGCGGCACGTCCTCGCCGCGCACGTCCGGGCGCAGGCCCACTCCCGCCAGCGCCGCGTCGATGGCCGTCCCGTCGAGCCCGGTCAGGCGCAGGTTGTTGCGCAGCGTCTTGCGGCGGTGGTGCAGGGCCGCCTCCACGAACTTCAGGAAGGCCGGGTCGGGCAGCGGGCGGGTGCGGTCGAAGTCGAGCCGGAGCACACTGCTCGTCACGTCGGGGGCGGGGAGGAAGGCCCCCCTGGGCACGTCCCGCACGTGCCGCACCGTGCCGTGCAGGGCGGCGAGCGCGCTCAGGAAGCCGTAGGCGTCGTCGCCGGGCCGGGCGGCGAGGCGCCCTCCGACTTCTTTTTGCACGAGGACGGTGGCGGAGACGATGCCGGGCGCGTGCATAAAGCGCGACAGCAGCACCCCGGTGATGTAGTAGGGCAGGTTGGCGATCACCCGGGTGCCGGGGGCGAGGCCCGCGTAGTCGAAGTCGAGGGCGTCGCCCCAGACCACGTTCACGCCGAGTCCGGTCAGGGTCTCGGCGAGGACGGGCCGCAGGCGTTCGTCTTTCTCCAGCGCCGTGACGTGCGCCCCGCGCGAGGCGATCTCGCGGGTCAGGACGCCGAGGCCGGGGCCGACCTCCAGCACGGGCACGCCCGGGGCGGCGCCGCCCGCGTCGGCGATAAGCCGCAGGATGTTGCCGTCGATCAAAAAATTCTGGCCGAGGCTCTTGGTGGGGCGCAGGCCGTGGCGGGTCAGCAGCTCGCGCACCCGGGCGGGGGAGTAGAGCGGGGCGCCGCTCGTCACGTCGGGGGGAGTGGGGGGCAGGTCGGGCTGGGTCACAGGGTCACTCTCCGCGCCGGGGGCACCCGCGCCGCGGGGGGACGCGGGGACGGTGGGCGCTGGGGCGGGTCAGTATACTCCGCCCATGACGGACTCCGCCCCCTCCTCCACCCCGTCCGTGGCCGCCCCGCCGGACTGGGCGGCCTTCGCGCGCGCGGGCGAGTGGCGCCGCTCTCTGGCCGCCGCGCGGGTGACGGGCGCCCCCCCCGAGCTGACCGGGGCGCTCGACAGCGTGGTGCGCGTGCAGGAGGCGGTGCGCGCCCGGCGCCTGCCCCAGGCCCGCCGCGCCTGGGCCGGGCTGGAGGAGGCGCTCGGCGACCTTCCCGCGCGGGGGCTGGGCGGCGAGGGGGCGCTGCTGGGCACGCTCGTCTCGCCCCGGGCCCTCGGCGAGGCGCTGACGAGCCTGGAGGCGCTGGGACGCGGCACGGGCGGCGAGACCGAGCCGGACGCGCTGCGGGAGCGGCTGGCCCCGGCGCTCGCCCATCCGCTGACCCGGGCGGAGGCCATGAACGCGCTGGGGGTGCTGCACGCCCTGCGGGAGGAGCCGCAGGAGGCGCGGGCCCGCTTCGAGGAGGCGCAGGTCGCCGACGCCGGGCACTACCGGGCGCTCACCAACCTGGGGAACCTCGACCTGGAGGCGGGGCGCCCGGCGGAGGCCGAGGCGCGCTACCGCGAGGTGCTGCGGCTGAATCCCGACTACGAGGGGGCGCACCACAACCTCGGGGTGGCCCTGAGGCGCCAGGGCCGGATGCACGAGTCGGTGGGCTCAATCCGCCGCGCCCAGCGCCTGAGCGTGCGTAGATCGCAAGAAGACACCCGCGAGGAGATGCGCGAGGGCTTGCGCACGAGCGCGCGGCTGCGGACCGTCCGGCTGGTGCTGCTCGCGCTGGCGGTGCTCGTCCTCTTCCTCGTCGTGCGCGGGGCGGTGGGCTAGCGTGCCTGCCTTCGTGCTGTCCCCCGCGGGCGTGCGGGCGGTGGACGCGCGGCTGGAGGGGGCGGGCCTGCTCGACCTCGCGATGGAGGAGGCGGGGCGGGCGGTGGCGGACGCGGTGCACGCGCGTTTCCCGGCGGCGCGGGCGCTGCTCCTCGCGGGGGGCGGGGCGAACGGCGGGGACGCCCTCGTCGCGGCGCGGCACCTGGCGGCGCTGGGGCACCCGGTCCACGTTCTCGCCGCGCCCGCCTCGCACCCGTTGACGAGGCTGAACTGGGGAAGGCTCGGGGCCTTCGGTGTCGAACCGGGGCCGCTCACGCCGGAGGAGGTGGGGCGGGCCGCGCGGGGGGCAGAGGTGGTCGTGGACGGCCTGCTGGGGACGGGCTTCGTGCCGCCCCTGCGCCCCGCCCTCGCGGAGGTCGTGAGGGCCGTGAACGCGGCGCGGGGGGAGGGCGCGGTCGTGGTCGCCATCGACCTGCCGAGCGGCCTGGACGCGGCCCGGGCGGACGTGCCGGAAACTGCCGTCCAGGCCGACCTCACCGTCACGCTGACCGGGTACAAGACCGCGCTGCTCTTCGGCGCCGCCGCGCACCGGGCGGGCGAGGTCGTGCTCGCGCCGCTGCGTCTTCCCGCCGGCTGGGTGCGGGCGGAGGCGCTCGCCACGCAGCCGACCGACGCGGAGGTCGCCGCCCTTTTGCCGGTGCGGCACACCGACGCCCACAAGGGCACGGCGGGGCGGGTGTGGGTGGTCGGGGGGTCTCCGGGCACGGTGGGGGCGGCGGCGCTGGCGGGGCTGGGGGCGCTGCGGGCGGGGGCGGGGCTCGTCACCGTGTACTCGGCGGCGGAGGTGCCCCTGGTCACGCCGGAGCTGATGGTGCGGCGGCACGCGGGGCTGGGGGAGTGGCTCGGCGAGGTGTCGGAACGGCCCGACGCCGTGTGCCTGGGCATGGGACTGGGACCAGGCGCGGCGGCGCTCGCCCGCCAGGTCCTCGCCTGGGAGCTTCCCACCGTCCTCGACGCGGACGCCCTCCAGCCCGAGCTGGCGGGGGCCGGGCACGACCGCTGCGTCTGGACGCCGCACCCCGGCGAGGCCGCCCGACTGCTGGGGACGGGCACGGGGGAGGTGACCGCCGATCCACTCACGGCGGCCCACGCGCTGCAAGAGCGGTATGGGGGCGTGGTCGTCCTCAAGGGCGGGCCCAGCGTGGTCGCGCACGCGGGCGGATTGAGCGTGAGCCGGGGCGGGCACCCGGGGATGGCGAGCGCGGGGATGGGCGACACCTTGTCGGGGATCGTCGCCGCGCTGCTGGGGCAGGGACTGGGAGCGCGGGACGCGGCGGTGGCCGGGGTGCGGCTGCACGCGCGGGCGGGGGAGCGGGCGGGCGGGCGGCACGGGTACGGCCTGAGTGCGACGGACGTGAGCTTCGAGGTGGGGGGCGCGTGGCTCGACCTGGCGCGGGCGGGGGGGCGTGCGAGGTTCCGCACGTCGGCGCCGGGCGGGGAGTGGTAGGGTCGGGGAGACACATGCAGGGCCTCCTCTCCGACCTGCCCCTGATGGGGGTGCTGGAACTCGTCAACGCGACCCGCCAGACGGGCGTTCTCGACGTTCAATCGGAGGTGCCCTACACGGTGGCCTTCGTGGGGGGCGAGATCGTGGGGGGCGGCATCCTCGACTGGCTGGGGGTGGACGCCATCCAGTCGAGCCCGCTGCTGCCCGTGGAGGGGACCTTCGAATTCACCCCGCGCGGGGTGACGGGCTCGCCCCTAAGCCCCTACGGCCACTTCGCCGCCGACTGGGCGCGGGCCTCGGATGAGTGGGAGCAGGTCTGCGCGGTGATCGGCAGCCCCAGCCGGGTCTTCCGGGGGGTCTTGCCTCCCTACATCGGCCCCGCCGGGCGCAGCGTGCGCGACGCCGCCGAGGGCACGGGCCGTCCCCTCTTCGAGACGGCGCAGCGGGTCGCCGCCGGGGTGCGCGAGGGCCGGGTGGAGCCCACCGGGGACTTCGCGTGGTCGAGCCTGCGCCTCCAGGCGGGGCGGGCAGACGGGCGCTCCCCGGTCGCCGCCGCGCTCGACGGTCGGCGCAACCTCGGCGAACTCGTCGCCGGTGGCTTTGACGTGCGGGAGGTGCGGGGATACCTCCTCACCCAGATTCGCGCCGGGCTGAGGTTCCCGGGCAGCGGCTGGGTGCTGCGCGACCTGATCTGGGAACAGCAGCATCTGGCCTGAGGGGGCCCGGTTGCCGTTCAATGGGGACGTGTTCGAGATACGCCCCGCCTCCCCCGCCGACCGCGCGGCCCTCTACCGCATCTGCCTGGAGACCGCCGACAGCGGCGAGGACGCGACCCACCTGTACCGCGACCCCCTCCTCGTCGGCCACATCTACGCCGGGCCCTACCTGGAGTTCGAGCCGGACTTCGCCTTCGTGCTGGAAGGCGGGGACGGGGTGTGCGGGTACGTGATCGGCGCCCCCGACACGGCGGCCTTCGAGGCGCGGTTGGAGCACGGGTGGTGGCCCGCCCTGCGGAGGCGGTACCCGGACCCGGCGGACGTGCCGCCCGACCTCCGCACGCCGGACGAGCGGCTGGCCCACCTCCTGCACCACCCCCACCGGGCGAACGCCGCCGTGCTCGCCGGGTATCCTTCGCACCTGCACATCGACCTGCTCCCCCGCGCGCAGGGCGGCGGGCATGGACGACAGATGCTCGAGTGTCTCTTCGCGGCCCTGCGGGAGGCGGGGTCGCCGGGCGTTCACTTGGGGGTGGGGGGCAGGAACACGCGCGCCCAGGGCTTTTACCGGCACGTGGGCTTTCGGGAGCTGGCGCGGTCTCCGGAAGGGAGCCTCACGCTGGGGCTCCGGCTGTAGGCGGAAAGACGCCCTCTCGGCTCAGCGCACGGGCGCGTGGGGCCGCGGGGTCAGACCCCGTTGCCGCACCATCCGCCGGACCTCCTGGCAGCGGCAGCCGGGGGCGGTGCACAGCAGGAGTTCGGGGTCGCGGGTCAGGGCGCTCACGGTGGCGTCCACGAGGTCGCGCACCCGGTAAAGCCGCAGCGTGGAGCCCCCGACCCGCGCGGAGCGGGCACGGACGTAGGGGGTCATCCGCTCGAAGTCCGCCGAGCAGTTGGGGAAGGCGGTGGGCAGCACCTGCCCGTCCACGGGCACGTAGCGGGTGAGCAGCGGCATCCCGGCGACGTGCTCCCCGTAGTGGACCGTGGTGTTGCTGCCGAAGTCCACGCCCATCAGCAGGGCGTACCCGCCGAGGTCGTACAGGGCGCCGATGGGCTCGTAGGGGCTTTCGAGCGTCTGCACGCCCGTGATGGCCCGCGCCTCCTCGCCGAGCGCGACGAAGCTGAGGGTGGGGTGGAAGCTGCGCACCGCCGCCGCGCGCTCTACCATTTCCTGCGGCACCCGCCCGATGTCGCGGCTCACCCGCGAGTCGCGGTGGAAGCGGGCGTGGACGGGCGAGCCAGGGTGGCGCAGCAGCGTGGTGTACGTGAAGGCGGGAGCCACCACCGTCGCCGTGCGGGCGGCGAGCGTGTCCACCACCGCCCGCGCCCCGCCCTCCATCTGCCCGAAGGACTTCAGGCTCGCGTGGACGATGACGTGCTGCGAGCCGTCGAGCCCCAGCGCTCCCAGCCCCTCGTCGAGTTCGGCGGGCGTCACGGGCGGCTTGCGCAGCAGGTTCAGCACAGAGACAGCTTATCAGCCGTCCGCTCACGGCACCCGGCCAGGAACACACAGAGAAAAAGCCGCCCACGCCCGGACGGCTCCCCTCCTGTTCGCTGGCGGTTTCTCGCTTTGCCCAGACCGGATCAGTTGCGGCCATAACCCGCAACTGATCCGGTCACCGCCGTGGGAGCTCACTTCACGAACAGCATCTGCCGGTACGTCGGCAGCGGCCAGTGCTTGTCGGCCACGACCTTTTCCAGCTTGTCGGCGGCCCGGCGCACCTGAATCATCGCGGGCAGCACGTGGTCGCGGACGTGATGGGCCTTCTCGTGGATGTGGTCGCCGCCCAGGGCCCTGTTTTGCTCGCGCAGGGTCTGGAGGGCGTCGTACAGCTCGTCGGTAAGCCCGGCGACCTCGCCGGCGGTGGCGTCGAGCGCGCGGCTGGGGGTCCTCACCGCGCCCAGGTCGCCCAGGTACCCGGCGGCGGCGGGCAGGATCATCGTCTGGGCGACGTACTCGGTGGTCTCGCCCTCGATGTTCACCGTCTTGAAGTACTGGTCGTACATGATCTCCTGGCGGGCCGCGAGTTCACGCCCCGACAGGACGCCGAACTTCTCGAAAAGCCGCGCGTTCTTCTCGTCAACGAGGTGCTCGATGGCGTCGAGGCTGGTGCGGAGGTTCAGGAGGCCGCGCCCCTGTTCGGCCTCGCGGTGCCACTCCTCGGAATAGCCGTCGCCGTTGAAGACGATGCGCTTGTGCCGGGTGTACGTGTCCCGCACGATCTCGCCGACCGCCCCGCCCAGGTCCTCGCCCCGGGTGAGCCGCGCCTCCAGCTCCGCCGTGAGGCTCTGCACCGCGTCCGCCACGATGGTGTTCAGCACCGTGATCGGCATGGAGATGCTCTGGCTGCTTCCCGCCGCGCGGAACTCGAACTTGTTTCCCGTGAAGGCGAAGGGGCTGGTTCGGTTGCGGTCCCCGGCGTGGCGCGGGAGGGGCGGCAGCACGCTCGACCCCAGGCCGAGAAGCCCGGCCTCCGCGCCGCGCCCTTTCTCACCGCTCGCCAGCCGGTCGAAGATGTCAGTCAACTCCGTGCCCAGGAAGATCGAGAGGATCGCGGGAGGCGCCTCGTTCGCCCCGAGGCGGTGGTCGTTGCTCGCCGAGGCCACCGAGATGCGCAGCAGGTCCTGGTGCTCGTCCACCGCCTTGATCACCGCCGAGCAGAAGAACAGGAACTGGAGGTTCTCGTGCGGGGTGTCGCCGGGTTCGAGCAGGTTCTCGCCCGCGTTCGTGCTCATGCTCCAGTTGCAGTGCTTGCCCGAGCCGTTCACGCCCACAAAGGGTTTCTCGTGCAGGAGAGCGACCAGGCCGTACTTGCGGGCCGTGTTCCGGAGCACTTGCATGATGAGCTGCTGATGATCGGCGGCCACGTTGCTCTGCTCGAAGATCGGGGCGATCTCGAACTGGCCGGGCGCGACCTCGTTGTGGCGGGTCTTGACCGGGATGCCCAGCGCGTAGAGCTGCGTCTCCGCGTCCGTCATGAAGCTCAGCACCCGGTCGGGAATCGCGCCGAAGTAGTGGTCCTCGAGTTCCTGCCCGCGCGGCGGCTGCGCGCCGAAGAGGGTGCGGCCCGTCATCACCAGGTCGGGGCGGCGGAAGTAGTACTCCTCGGCGATCAGGAAGTATTCCTGCTCCGCGCCCAGGGTGCTGCCCACCCGGGTCCCCTCCGACGCTCCGAAGAGGCGCAGGGCGGGCGTGACGGCCTTGTTCAGCGCCTCGGTCGATCTGAGCAGCGGCGTCTTGTTGTCGAGGGCCTCGCCCGTCCACGAGGCGAAGGCGGTGGGGATGCACAGGGTCGCGCCGTTTGCGTGCCGCATGATGAAGGCGGGGCTACTCGGGTCCCAGGCGGTGTAGCCGCGCGCCTCGAAGGTGGCCCTGAGCCCGCCCGAGGGGAAGGAGGAGGCGTCGGGCTCGGCCTGAATGAGTTCCTTGCCGCTGAAGACCGCGATGGCCTGCCCGTCCCCGGCGGGCGAGACGAAGGAGTCGTGCTTCTCGGCGGTGGCGCCCGTGAGGGGCTGGAACCAGTGGGTGTAGTGGGTGGCGCCCTTTTCCATCGCCCAATTCTTCATGGCGAGCGCCACGGTGTCGGCGATGCCGGGGTCGAGGGTCTCGCCGCGCTCCAGGGTGGCCTGGAGGCTCTTGTAGATGGGCTTGCTGAGGCGGGCCCTGAGCTGTTCCAAGGTCAGCACGTCCCGGGCGAACAGCTCGTCCACGACGTGGTTGGGCAAAAAGGCCGGGGAGGCCTCGACGCGCCAGTTGCGGGCGGCGGAAATCACATCGAAGTCGTGGTTCATCGTTTCCTCTCCCTGTGGCCTCGGCCTCCTCGCGGGGGCGCGGCGCGGCGGCATCCCTTCCCCGCACCCCCCCCCGGCTCAGCCGGACTCTGCCCCGGAGTATAGGAGCGTGCCAAATGCACGGTCAACGTGGGGCTGGACAAGTTGCAGGGACAGAGTGGGGAACAGGGCCAACTTCCGGTCGAGCCTGCACTTTGGCGGGTCAGAACGGCACACCGTGACAGGAATACGCGAACACCCTGTGAAACGGGGAGAGCGGCTGACTGAGCCCACCCGACCCTTGCGTTCTCCCCCGCCCGCCCGCTACGGTCAGGGGCACACGGAGGCCCGCCACGAGATGACGCCCACGCCCGACGCCCAGAGCCCGCCCCCCCGCACCCCGCAGGACATCCTCGCCGCCCTGAGCGCGCAGAACGTGGGGTTTCTGCGCCTGCAATTCACCGACATCCTGGGCACCACGAAGAACGTGGAGGTGCCCGGCTCGCAGTTCGAGAAGGCCCTCGCCGGGGACGTGACCTTCGACGGCAGCGCGGTCGAGGGCTTCACCCGGGTCGAGGAGAGCGACATGCTGCTGCGGCCCGACCTCTCCACCTTCCTGATCTACCCGCCGTTCTCGCGCGAGGAGGAGGGGCGGGGACGGGTCGCCCGGCTGATCTGCGACGTGACGCTGCCGGACGGCACGCCCTTCGAGGGCGACCCCCGGCAGGTGCTGGGGCGGCAGGTCGCGCGGGCGGCGGAGCTGGGCTTCGAGATGTTCGTGGGGACCGAGCCGGAGTTCTTCCTCTTCGAGCGGGGCGAAGGCGGGCGGGGCAGCACGGTCACCCACGACAAGGCGGGGTACTTCGATCTCGCGCCGGTGGACAAGGGCGAGCGCATCCGGCGCGAGATCGCGGGCCTCCTCGTGCAGATGGGCTTCGAGATCGAGGCCTCGCACCACGAGGTCGCGCCCGGGCAGCACGAGATCGACTTCCGCTACGCGCCCGCGCTGGAGACCGCCGACCGCATCGCCACCTTCAAGTTCGTGGTCAAGCGGGTGGCGCTGGAGTACGGGCTGCTCGCCAGCTTCCTGCCCAAGCCGCTGCCCGGCGTGAACGGCTCGGGGATGCACTGCCACCTCAGCCTCTTCAAGGACGGCAAGAACGCCTTCGCGGACCCCGATGGGGAGCACGGCCTCTCGGCCACCGCGCGGCACTTCATCGCCGGGCTGCTCGAACACGCGGGGGGCATGGCGGCGATCACGAACCCCCTCGTGAACAGTTACAAGCGGCTGGTGCCGGGATACGAGGCGCCCGTCAACGTCGCGTGGAGCACGAGCAACCGCTCGGCCCTGATCCGCATTCCGGCCAAGCGGGGCCCCTCCACCCGTGCGGAGGTGCGGATGCCCGACCCCTCGTGTAACCCTTACCTGGCCCTGGCGGCGATGCTCGCGGCGGGGCTCGACGGTATCCGGGAGGGGCTGGAGCCGCCGCCCGCCATCGGGCGCAACATCTTCCGGATGACCGTGCGGGAGAAAAGGCACCACCGCATCCGCGAGCTGCCCACCGACCTGCGCGAGGCGGTGGACGAACTCGAAAAGGACCCGGTGATCGCCGGGGCACTCGGCGAACACGTCCTCGACCATTTCGTCGCCGCCAAGCGGGCGGAGTGGCGCGAATACTCCGCCGCCGTCCACGCCTGGGAGCTGGAGCGCTACCTCGACCTGATCTGAGGCACCCCCCCGGCGGGGGGACTCCGGGAGACGGGTGGGTGGAGCACGGGGCCTTCCCCGTTGCCCACAACCCCTCTTCGCCGCAATATCCTTTCGCCGGGCCGCAGTGGAATCAGTTCCGGGGGACCCTTTCTCATGAGCCCCGCGTTGACTTCGCTTAAAGGCGTCCCTAGAATTGTGGCAATCTCAACAACGGCGCGAAGGCGCTCTCTTTTTCGGAGGATTCATGAAGAAAACCGCCCTGAGCCTTTCCGTTCTCGCCGCGCTGGCCCTGGGGGGCGCGAGCGCCCAGACCACGATCAAGCTCGCCACCCTCTCGCCCCTCTCGGGCGGGCAGAGCGACCTCGGCACCCAGATTCGCAACGGCGCGCAGCTCGCCGTGAACGAGTACCGCCCGCAGTTCCAGCGCCTGGGGCTGAACCTCCAGCTCATCGCGTACGACGACCAGGCCGACCCGGCGACGGGCACCTCGCAGGCGCGCAAGATCGCCTCCGACCGCTCGATTCTGGCGGTGGTGGGCACCCTGAACTCGGGCGTGGCGATTCCGTCGAGCGCGGCCCTGCAACCCAGCCGGGTGGCGCTGGTGAGCCCGGCGAACACCGCCAACCAGGTCACCGACCGCGGCCTGAGCAACATGAACCGCATCGTGGCGCGCGACGACGCGCAGGGTCCGGCGGGCGCGAACTTCATCACCGGGACGCTGAAGGCGGGCAAGGTCTACATCCTCAACGACAAGACGGCCTACGGCGAGGGCCTGGCGCGCGAGGTCGAAAAGGCCCTCAAGGCCAAGAACGTGCAGGTCGTGGGCAACGAGGGCACCGAGGAGAAGAGCGACTTTTCGAGCATCGTCGCCAAGATCCGGCTCCAGCGCCCCGACGCGATCTACTTCGGCGGCATCTACAACCAGGTGGGCGTGTTCATCAAGCAGCTCCGCGAGGCCGGGGTCACCACGCCCGTGGTCGGCGGGGACGGCCTGGACAGCTCTGAACTGGCGACCATCGCCGGGGCGGGGGCGAACAACATCTACTTCACGACGGTGGCGGCCCCCATCGAGGCGCTGCCCGCCGCGCGGACCTTCGCCGCGAACTACCAGAAGACCTTCAACGACACCGCGCAGGGCTTCGGCGCCTTCGGGTACGACGCCGCCAAGGTGGCGCTCCAGGGCATCCTGGCCGCCGCGCGGGCGAACGGCAACAAGGCCCCCACCCGTCAGCAGGTGGAGACCGCGATTCGCCGGGGCAACTTCACGGGTCTGCTCTCGGGCAACGTGAGCTTCAACAGCGTCGGCGACCGCCGCGCCGCGACCCTGTACGTGATGAACGTGGAGGGCGGCAAGTACAAGCTCGCCACCAGCGTGCCCGTCCGTCCCACCAAGCAGTAACCGCAGGGGCCGCCGGGACATCTCCCCAGGGCCGGGCATGACGCTCGGCCCCTTCGCTATGGTGGGGGGCGGAGGCGCGGGCGCCCTCCCCCTCCCCGCCCCGGTTCCGTTCCGACCCCGAAAGACCGCATCTCCACCCCGACCTCTGCGGGGACCGTCACCGAGAGGAGACCCATTTTGGACCTCGCCACCCTGCTGCCCTTCGTCGTGAACGTGATCGCGGGCGGCCTCGTGCTGGGCTTCGTGTACGCGATCATCGCGCTCGGGTACACGATGGTCTACGGCGTGCTGCAACTGATCAACTTCGCCCACTCGGAAGTGTTCGTCACCGGCGCGGTCGTCGGCTTCGAGGTCTTCCGGGTCCTCGCCCCCAACCCCATGAACGGGTACCTCAAGCTCCTGATCGCGCTCGTCGCCGCGATGATCGTGTCGGGGCTGCTCAACGTCCTCATCGAGCGCCTGGCCTACCGCCCGCTCAGGAACGCCCCCAAGCTCGTGCCGCTGATCACCGCCATCGGCGTCTCCTTGATCTTGCAAGACGTGCTGCGGATCATCGAGGGCTTCCAGGGGAGATTCGACCTGACGTACACGCTGCCCGCCGGGTTCAGTGGCCGCTTCTGCGCGGAAGGGAGTTCGTGCGCGGGGCTGGGGAACGTGCTGCGGACGGTGGGCATCGACCTCCAGCTCAAGGACGTGATATTGATCGTGGTCGCGCTGCTGAGCCTGGCGGTGCTGAACTACCTCGTGAACCGCACGCGGCTGGGCAAGGCGATTCGCGCCGTCGCGCAAGACCGGGTGACCGCCGGGCTGATGGGCATCGACGCCAACCGCATGATCAGCGCGACCTTCCTGATCGGGGGCGCTCTGGGCGGCATCTCCGGGGTGCTCTTCGGCATCAAGTTCGGCACCGTGAACGCCTACTCGGGCTTCGACCCCGGGATCATCGCCTTCACCGCCGCCGTGCTGGGGGGAATCGGCTCGATTCCGGGGGCGGTGCTCGGCGGGCTGGTGCTCGGGGTGATCCAGAACCTGATCGGGGTGACGAACATCTTCGGGCAGTTGCTGGGGATCGCCAACCTGGAGGCCATCGACGCCTCCTACCAGCGGATCGGGGCGTTTATCGTGCTCGTGCTCATCTTGATCTTCAAGCCCACCGGCCTACTCGGCAAGAGCAACGTGGAGAAGGTATGACGGCGGCGGGTCCAGCCCTCTCCCGCCGCGCCCGTCCGCTGCCCGACCGGACCGTCTTGCTCGTCCTGACGTTCCTGGCGACGAGCGCCCTGCTGCTGCTGTCGCACAACGGCCCGCTGCTGGAGCGGTTGGGGGCCCTCGGGGCCGTGCTGCGCAACCCCATCGTCGAGGCGGTCGTGGTCTCGCTCTTTCTCGCCAACGTGCTCTTCGCATACCTGTGGCGCGCGGCGCCCTGGGCCAAGGCGCTCGTGGGGCTGGGGAGCCTCCTGCTCGTGCTGCCGTGGGCGGGGCAGGAGGACACCTCGCTGCTCGACCTGAGCATCCAGATCATGATCTTCGCGGCGCTCGCGCTGGGGCTGAACATCGTGGTGGGGCTCGCGGGACTGCTCGACCTGGGGTACGTGGCCTTTTTCGCGGTGGGTGCCTACGTCTGGGGCATCTTCGCCAGCCCGCGGTTTGCGGAGATCCTGCGGTACTACGGCGAGAATCCGGGCGGGACGAACGAGCTGACGCTCGCGCTGGGGCTCTTCCTGACGGCGATCACGGCGGCGAGCATGATCTACATCCGGCGCCGCACCGTGCGGCCCACCCGGGCGTCCTCGTGGAGTTTCGGGCTGGCGAGTTTCGGGCTGATCGCGGGGCTGATCCTGACCGGGCGGGCGCTGCTTGTGCTGAACGCGGGGGCCGCCGCGGGGCTGGCGACGGGCATCCACCCCAGCTTCTTCTGGCTCTTCCTCGCGCTGAGCGTCCTCGCCGCCGCCGTGGTGGGGGTACTTATCGGCCTGCCGGTGCTGCGGCTCAAGGGCGACTACCTCGCCATCATCACGCTGGGGCTCGGCGAGGTGATCCGGGTGCTGGCGAACAACCTCGACCTGTACTCGGCGGGGTCGCAGGGCATCACGCCGATCAGGAGCGCGTCGGTGCCGTGGTTCGACCGGCTGGCGGGGGCGCTGGGCTTCCAGCCCGACCAGTATTACCTGCTCTTCTTGTACGTGCTCGTGCTCATCCTGATCGCGGTGATCTTGCTCGTGAACGTGCGGCTCGACCGCTCGCGGATCGGGCGGGCCTGGATCGCCATCCGCGACGACGAGGTGGCCGCGCAGGCGATGGGCGTGCCGCTGGTGCAGACGAAGCTGATCGCCTTCGCCACGGGGGCCTCGTTCGCCGGGGTGATGGGGATGATCTTCGCGGCCAAGCAGACCTTCGTGAGCCCGGAGAGCTTCAACATCTTCCAGAGCATCGGCGTGCTGAGCATGGTGATCCTGGGCGGGATGGGCTCTTTCCCGGGCGTGATCCTGGGCGCGGCGGTGGTCACGCTGCTCAACTTGCGCATCCTGCCGGGGCTGGGCGAGGCGACCGCGAACGTGCCGTGGATTCCCCAGCAGGTGAACCCGGGGCAGCTTCAGCGGCTGGTGTTCGGCATCATCCTGGTGACGATCATGCTCCTGCGGCCCGAGGGGCTCTTGCCCAGCCGCCGCCGGGTGCTCGAACTCCACCACGACGACAACCAGGAGGACGACAGCGCCCAGGGCGCGGGCCCGGCCCTGACGGCGGGCGGCGGAGACGTGTTCAGCCCGGGGTACGCCACCCGGAAGGAAGACGAGTCGGCGGGCACCACGGGGAGAGGCAAGCCATGAACATCCTCGAAGTGCAGGGGGTCACGAAGACCTTCGGCGGCCTGACCGCCGTCAACGACGTGACCCTGGAGGTGCCCCGCGAGGGCATCGTGAGCATCATCGGGCCGAACGGGGCCGGAAAGACCACCTTCTTCAACCTCGTGACGAGCATCTACAGCCCGGACCGGGGCACCATCCGCCTGGACGGGCAGGAGCTGATCGGCCTGCGGCCCGACCAGGTGGTGAGCGCCGGAATCGCGCGCACCTTCCAGAATATCCGGCTCTTTTCCACCATGAGCGCCGAGGAGAACATCATGGTGGGGCGGCACACCCGCCTGCGGGCAGGCTTCGTGGACGCCGTGCTGCGCACCCGCCGCTTCCACAGCAGCGAGGACGAGGCGCGCGAGGTGGCGCGGGTGATGCTCGACTTCGTGGGGCTGGGCCGCTGGCGGCGGGAGCTGGCGACCAACCTGCCCTACGGCGACCAGCGCAAGCTGGAGATCGCCCGGGCGCTGGCGACCACGCCCAAGCTGGTGCTCCTCGACGAGCCCGCGGCGGGCATGAACCCGCGCGAGACCGAAGACCTCAAGGCCCTGATCCGCCGCATCCGCGACGAGCTGGGGGTGACGGTGGTCCTCATCGAGCACGACATGCGGCTGGTGATGACCTTATCCGAGCACATCACCGTGCTCGACTACGGCACGAAGATCAGCGAGGGGCTCCCGCACCAGGTTCGCAACGACCCGCGCGTGATGGAGGCGTACCTGGGCCGCGGCGCGGCGGCGGGCGAGTACGGGAAGGAGGCGGGGCCGCGTGCCTGAGACGCAGATGCTGGGTGAGAGGACACAGGCGGTGGGGACCCCCCTGCTGGAGCTGCGGGGGATTCACACGTACTACGGCCACATCCACGCCCTCAAGGGGCTGGACCTGACGGTGGGCGAGGGCGAGATCGTCGCTCTGATCGGCGGCAACGGGGCGGGCAAGACGACCACCCTGCGGACGGTCAGCGGCATGATGAAGCCCAAGGTCGGCAACGTGGTGTACCAGGGCCAGAACGTGAACGGTCTGCCCCCACACACGATCATGGGGCGCGGGATGAGCCATGTACCCGAAGGGCGCCGCATCTTTCCGCAGCTTTCCGTGCGCGAGAACCTGGAGGTCGGGGCGTACACGATCACCGACCGGAAGGTGATTGAGGACCGCATCCAGGAGGGCTTCGCGCTCTTCCCCCGACTCAAGGAGCGCGAGAACCAGCTCGGCGGCACGATGTCGGGCGGCGAGCAGCAGATGCTGGCGATTGCGCGCGCGCTGATGGTCAATCCGAAGTTGCTGCTCCTCGACGAGCCCAGCATGGGCCTCTCGCCCCTCTTCGTGGAGGCGATCTTCGACATCGTGGAGCGGCTGAACAAGGAGCGCGGCACGACGATCCTGCTCGTGGAGCAGAACGCGAGCATGGCGCTCGGCGTGGCGCACCGGGCCTACGTACTCCAGACCGGCGAGATTCGTCTCAGCGGCCCCGCCGCCGAGATCGCGCGCGACGAGAGCGTCCGCAAGGCGTACCTGGGCGACGAGTAAAGGAAAGAGGGCGAGGGGGCCGCTTCCGGTGTGGGGCGGCCCCTTCCCTGTGCCGGGTCCGTACGACCGCCTACCGAGCCGCGCGGCGGGATTCGGTAGGTTCAGCCATGCGCCTCCTGAGCCTCGGTGCGGCGGCCCTCGTCTCCGCCTCGCTCTTCACGTCCTGCCTTCCGGCCCCGCAGGCCTTCGACCCCAACCGCCTGCCCGACCCCGCCGACCTGGGGGCCCGGAACGCGGCGACCGAGTGGTGGTACGTGTCGGGCTACCTGCCGGAGTCGGGGCTGGCCTTCCACTGGGCGCAGTTCAAGGTGAACTACCGGGGCATTCCCTACCACGCGGGGCACGTGGCGGTCACCGACCTGCGAACGGGGAAACTCAATTTCCTCGAGAACGAGGCGCAGCGCACCCGCTTCGGCTTTCCCCCGCTGCGGGTGGAGCAGGGCGGCTGGCGGCTGGTGCAGGATGGGCAGAATTACCAGCTTCAGGCCGGGCCGCTGAACCTTACCCTCACGCCGCTCAAGGGGCCGGTGGTCCACCCGCCGGGGTACTCGGGTACCCCCGAGGTGGGGCGGCTGTACTACCAGAGCATCACCCGCCTGGACGTGAAGGGCACGGTGGCCCTGCCCGGCGGCGAGACGCGGGAGGCGCGCGGGCTGGTGTGGCTCGACCACCAGTGGGGCGACCAGCAGCCGGGCGCGCAGGCGCGGTGGGACTGGTTCGGCCTCCACCTCTCCGACGGCTCGGACCTGATGCTCTACCGGGTGCGCAACAACGAGGGGCAGGTCGTGCAGGTCGCCGCCTCGCGGGTGGACGCGCAGGGCGTGGCGCGCGAGGTGCCGAACGTGGTCATGACGCCGGGCCGGGTCTACCGCAGCCCCAGCGGGCGCGACTACGTGCTGGACTGGGAGGTGCAGGCCGGGGACCTCACGCTGACCCTGAACGCCGTGCGCGACGAGCAGGAACTCCTCTCCAGGAACACCTCCGTCGCCTACTGGGAGGGGCCGGTGCGGGGCACGGGCACGCTGGCCGGGCAGCCCATCACCGCCGAGGGCATGGGCGAGTTCGTCGGCGGCCTCCTGCGGCGCGAGGAGGGCGGGCGCTTCGTGCCGTCGGGCCGCTGAGCCCGAGCGGGACATTCTTCACCCTTTTTAAGACTCCACAAACTTGACATGACCTCACTCAAGTTGCAAAATGGAGGCACTTGAGGAGGTCCCCTTGAATCCCGAACGTTTCACCGAGGCTGCCACGCAGGCGATTGCCGCCGCGCAGGGACTCGCACAGTCCAACCATCAACAGAACCTGACCGTCGCGCACGTGTTGCGCACCCTGACCGACAACGACACCGCCGCCCGGGCGATCACCGCCGCGGGGGGCGACCTTGCCACGCTCCGCACCGCGCTCGACGGCGAACTCGCCAAGCTTCCGCGCGTGCAGGGGGGCGGGGACAGCCTGTACCTCGACCCGGCGCTGAGCCGCGCGTTCCAGAAGGCGGAGGGCGTCGCGGGGGAGTTCGGCGACAGCTTCGTCGCCGCCGACACGCTGCTGCTCGCGCTGCGGGGGGAGTACCGGGGCCAGGGCCTGCCCGCCGAAGCCGCGCTTCGCCAGGCCGTCACTGATGCCCGGAAAGGAAAGACCGTGACCACGAAGTCTGCCGAATCGCAGTTCGACGCGCTCAACAAGTATGGGACCGACCTGACCCAGCGGGCGCGTGACGGCAAGCTCGACCCCGTGATCGGGCGCGACGAGGAGATTCGCCGCGCGATGCAGATTCTGCTGCGGCGGACCAAGAACAACCCCGTGCTGATCGGCGAGCCCGGCGTGGGCAAGACCGCCATCGCGGAGGGTCTCGCCAGCCGCATCGTGAAGGGCGACGTGCCCGAGGGCCTTAGAAATAAGCGCATCGTCTCGCTGGAGATGGGCAGCCTGCTCGCGGGGGCCAAGTTCCGCGGCGAGTTCGAGGAGCGCCTCAAGGGCGTGATCGACGAGGTCGTGGGCTCCCAGGGCGAGGTCATCCTCTTCGTGGACGAGATTCACACCATCGTCGGCGCGGGCAAGACCGAAGGCAGCCCCGACGCGGGCAACATGCTCAAGCCCGCCCTCGCCCGCGGTGAGCTGCACCTGATCGGCGCGACCACCCTCGACGAGTACCGCGAGGTCGAGAAGGACCCGGCCCTGGAGCGGCGCTTCCAGCCCGTCTTCGTGGACGAGCCCAGCGTGGAGGACACCATCTCGATCCTGCGCGGGATCAAGGAGCGGTACCAGGTCCACCACAACGTGGAGATCACCGACCCCGCGCTGGTGGCCGCCGCGCAGCTCTCGCACCGCTACATCAGCGACCGCCAGCTTCCCGACAAGGCCATCGACCTCATCGACGAGTCGGCGGCGCGGCTGCGGATGGCGCTGGAGTCGAGCCCCGAGCGGATCGACCAGCTCGAACGCCGCAAGCTGCAACTGGAGATCGAGCGCGAGGCATTGAGGCGCGAGAAGGACCAGGACTCGCAAAACCGCCTCCTCGACCTGGAGGAGACGCTGAAGGCCGTCACCGACGACCTCGCCGAGGTGCGGGGGCGCTGGGAGGCCGAGCGAGGTGAGGTCCAGGTGCTCCGCGAGAAGCGCGAGGCGCTCGATCAGGTCCGCACCGACATCGAGAAGGCGCGCCGCGAGTACGACCTCGCCCGGGCCGCCGAGCTGGAGTACGGCAAGCTGCCGCAGCTTGAGCGCGAGGTGCAGGAGCTGGAGCGCAAGCTCCGGGGCGCCGAGTTCGCCCACCTCGAAGTGACGGAAGAGGATGTCGCCGCCGTCGTCAGCCGCTGGACGGGCATCCCGGTCTCCAAGCTGATGGAGGGCGAGCGCGAGAAGCTGCTGCGGCTGGAAGAGCAACTGCACGGGCGGGTGATCGGGCAGGACCGCGCCATCGTCAGCGTGTCCGACGCGATTCGCCGTGCCCGGGCGGGCCTGAACGACCCCAACCGTCCGCTGGGCTCCTTCATGTTCCTGGGGCCGACGGGGGTAGGTAAGACCGAGCTTGCCAAGGCTCTGGCCGAGTTCCTGTTCGATTCCCCGGACGCGATGGTCCGCCTCGACATGAGCGAGTACATGGAGAAGCACACCGTCGCCCGCCTCATCGGGGCCCCTCCCGGATACGTCGGCTACGAGGAGGGCGGCCAGCTCACCGAGGCCGTGCGCCGTCGCCCCTACGCGGTGATCCTGCTCGACGAGATCGAGAAGGCGCACCCCGACGTGTTTAACGTGCTGCTGCAAGTGCTCGACGACGGGCGCCTGACGGACGGTCAGGGCCGCACGGTGGACTTCCGCAACACCCTGATCATCCTGACGAGCAACATCGGCTCGCCGCTGATTCTGGAGGCGCAGGCGCGCGGTGACAGCGCCGAGAGCATCCGCGACCAGGTGCTCGGCGTCTTGCAATCGAGCTTCCGACCTGAGTTCCTCAACCGCATCGACGACATCATCGTCTTCGACGCGCTGACCCCAGCCGACCTGCACAAGATCGTGGACATCCAGATGGGGGGCCTGCGCAGGAGGCTCGCCGAGCGACGGGTCACCCTGCACCTCACCGACGCCGCCAAGGACCACCTCGCCCGCATCGGGTACGACCCGGCCTTCGGCGCCCGGCCCCTCAAGCGCGCCATCGCCCGCGAGATCGAGACGCCGCTCGCCCGCGAGATCCTGCAAGGGCACGTCCACGACAACAGCACGCTGGTGGTGGACCACGACGGGTCGCGGTTCCGGTTCGACACGGGAGTGCTGAACTAGGGGCGGTCAGCCGTCCGCAGGACAAAGAGAGCCGCTGCCCGAGCGTGGGGGGCGGCCTCTTGTCTTGGGAAAGTCTGTGCGTGTTACCGTTCCCCATGCCCGTCCTCATCGACGTTCCGCCCACCGATCAGCGCGTCATCGACCTGATGAACGCCCAGCAACGCGAGTTGCGGGCGCTGTACAACGACACCGACGAGCGCACGGAGCCCTTCGACCCCACGACCCTCTCCGGGGAAGGGTGCGTCCTTCTGGCGGTGGAGGAGGATGGGGCGCTGCTCGCCTGCGGGGCCTTGAAGCGCACCGAACCGGACACGGCGGAGGTCAAGCGCATGTACACGGTGCCGGGGGCGAGGGGGCGGGGCCTGGGTCGCCAGATTCTCGCGGCGTTGATCGAGCGGGGGCGGGAACAGGGATATGCGCGGCTGGTGCTGGAGACGGGGGACTTGCAGGCGGAGGCGCTGCACCTCTACGAGTCGGCAGGCTTTACCCGCATTCCGAACTACGGGTACTACGTGGGGATCGAGAACAGCCTGTGCTATGGGCTGCCGCTGGGGGTGCAGGCGACCCGCACGGCCCCCTGACCATCCAACCAAAGAAAGCCGCCACCCACACCCGGGCGGCGGCTTGCTGCTCGTCGGCTCAGCGGCGGTTGTTGGCGTTGCGGCCCGCCAGACCCGCGAGGCCGATCAGTCCGGCGAGGCCCAGCCAGCCCCAGTCGGTCCCCTGGTTATTGGTCGTGGTCGTGGTGTTTGTGGTCCCGGTCGTGGCGGTATCCGTCGTGGTCGCCGTGTCGGTGGTGGTCGTGTCCGTCTGGGCGAGGGCGGTCATGGGGAGGGCGAGAACGGCGGACAGGGCCACGGCTTTCAGCGTGAAGTTCTTCATGAGAGCCAGTGTGACCCAAGACACGCCCGTAAGGATTGCAGAGAACGCACGTTTCCTTGACCAAACCTTATCAACACGTCAGGGAGACGCCTCAAGCCGTCGCCTTCCAAACCAGCCCGACCGCCTCCTCCACGCTGCGGACGCCCTCGCGGCCCTCCAGCCCGGGGGGGACGATCAGGTCGCGGTATCCGGCCCGCCTGGCCTCCTCGGCGCGGCGGAGCGAACCCTGGGTGGAGCGCACCTCGCCCGCGAGGCCGACTTCCCCGAAGACGGCGACGTTGCCGGGGAGGGCGCGGCCCACGACCGCCGAGTACACCGCCAGAGCGACGGCGAGGTCGAGGCCGGGGTCGGCCACCTTCAGGCCGCCCGCCAGGTTCACGTACACGTCGAGACCGCCCAGGGTGAGGTCGAGGCGACGCTCCAGCACGGCGAGCACCACGTCCACCCGCCGGGGATCGAGGCCGACGACCACCCGGCGCGGGTTGGGATAGGGCGTCTTGGCGGCAAGGGCCTGCACTTCGAGGAGCATGGGCCGCTGCCCGTCTATGGTCGCGGCGACGACTGAGCCTGGCACCCCGACGGGCCGCTCGGCGAGGAAGGCCGCGGACGGGTTCTCGACGGCAACGAGCCCTTCCCCGCGCATCTCGAAGACGCCGAGTTCCCCGGCCTGGCCGAAGCGGTTTTTCACGGAGCGGAGCAGGCGGAAGGCGCCCACCGTCTCCAGAAAGACGGTCGTGTCCACGATGTGCTCCATCACCTTCGGCCCGGCGACCGTGCCCTCCTTGGTGACGTGGCCGACGAGGACGGTCGCGGTGCCCGTCTCCTTGGCGGCGCGGGTGAGCAGGGCCGTTCCCTCGCGCACCTGGGCGATGCCGCCGGGGGTGCCGTCCCCCTCCACCGTCACCGTCTGGATCGAATCGACGATGCACAGGGCGGGTTTGTGCTCGGCCATCAGGGCGGCGACGTGCTCGGCCCGCGTGTCGCGGGTGAGGTGGATGTCGCCCTTCACGCCCAGGCGGTCGGCGCGTAGGCGAATCTGCTCCAGCGACTCCTCGCCCGCGACGTAGAGGACGGTCTGTCCGTTCACGGCGAGCCTATCGGCGACCTGAAGGAGCAGCGTGCTCTTGCCGATGCCGGGCTCGCCGCCGATCAAGGTGACGCCGCCCGCGACCAGCCCGCCGCCAAGCACGCGGTCGAGTTCGGGAATCCCGCTGGGAAGGCGGGGTTCCTCGCGCCGCCCGACGGTGGAGAGAGGGGTGAGCTTGCCGCCCGTGACGCCGCCGTATCCGCCCAGGCCGCCCGTTCTGGCCTTGCCGACGGCGGCCACCGGCACCTCCTCCTCGAAGGAGTTCCACGCCTGGCAGTTGGGGCAGCGTCCCAGGGGCTTGGCCGACTGGTAGCCGCAGCTCGTGCAGACGTAGCGGGTGGTGACTTTAGCCATCGGCCTCCACCCCGCCCACGGGTCGGGCGTCCGCGCGCCAGTACGTGCCGCCGTCTGTCGCCAGATAGTCGCCGTCCACGAGTTCGGTGAGCAGAACGCCCACATCGTCCATCGTGCTGTGATCCCGCAACAGGGCCTGGACCTCGGCTTCCGGGTAGCGCCGACCCGGCTCGAACAGGCCCGTCAGGTGGTCGAGGATCGCCAGTTGGTGCGCGCGGCGGCGGTCGGAGGGCCAGCCGGTGATGCGGCCATAGTCGTCCTGAAAGGCGGCGATGCTCTTGGTCATGGAGGGCATGGTAGCGGCTTGGCGACGGGGGCAACGTGCCGGGATGCGGAAGGGAGAAGGCAGATGGCGAAGGGCAAAAAGCGGGCGGAGACCCGCGCTGGAGCCTCCGTCCTCTCTTGAACCTTCCGCTTTCAGCCTTCGGCCATCCGCCTCACGCCAGAATCTGAGGCGGCGCCGTCGTCCCGCGCTCGAACTGAACGCCTTCCTGACCCAGCACCACGCGAAGTTCCTCGCCCGCGTTGCCGATGAGTTCGAGCGCCAGCGGGTCCTCGATCTCCTCGCGGACCAGGGTGCGGAGCTGGCGGCTTGACCCGACCGCGTGCTTGGGGCTGCGGGACTTGAGTTTGCTCACCAGCCACGCGGCGATGGCGGGGTCGAAGGTGACCGTCAGCTCGCGGCTGGCGAGTTCCTCCCGCATCTCGCCGAGGAGTTGCTGGGCCACCCGCACGAGTTCGTCCTCGCCAAGGGGACGGAAGCGGATCACGTCGTCGAGGCGGTCGAGGAATTCGGGCGTGAAGATGTGCCGCAGCGGCGCGTTGTTGTCGGGCGTCACGGGCGAGAAGCCAACTGTGGGGTTGACGTTGAAGCCCGTGTTGCTCGTCATGATGATGATCGTGCGGCGGAAGTCCACCGTGCGGCCCAGGCCGTCGGTCAGCCGACCGTCGTCGAGCACCTGGAGGAAGGTGTTGTAGATGTCGGGGTGCGCCTTCTCGATCTCGTCGAGCAAGATCACCGAGAAGGGCTGGCGGCGCACGGCTTCCGTCAGGCGCCCGCCCTGCTCGTAGCCCACGTACCCGGGAGGGGACCCGATCAGTTTGGAGATCGAATGCGACTCCTGGAACTCGCTCATGTCCACCCGGATCAGCGACCGCTCCGAGCCGAAGAGGGTGCGCGAGAGTGCCCGCGCGAGGTGCGTCTTGCCCACGCCGCTGGGGCCCACGAAGAGGAAGCTGGCCGAGACGCGGGTGCGTCCACCCAAACCGACCCGGGCCCGCCGCAGGGCGCTGGAGAGCGCTTTGATCGCTTCCGGCTGCCCGTACACCTGGTCGGTGAGCTGGTCTTCGAGGTCGCTGAGCTGGGCCGCCGACTCCTCGGAGTAGACGCCCCCCATCGAGTTGATCACGCTCTCGATGTCCTCGCGGGCGACCATCGGCTCGCCGTCCTCGGTCTCGGTGATGGGGAGGCCCACGCTCATGTTCAACCGGACCCGGCTCGCCGCCTCGTCGATCAGGTCGATGGCCTTGTCGGGAAAGTTGCGACCCGGCAGGCTGCGCTCGCCGATGCGCACCGCGAGTTCGAGCGCCTGGTCGGGAATCTGGACCCCGTGGTGCTCCTCGTAGCGGTGACGCAGGCCCCGCAGGATTTGCAATGTCTCGGCGGGGCTGGGCTCCAGCACGATCACCGGCTGGAAGCGGCGCTCCAGGGCGGCGTCCTTCTCGATGTAGCGGTGGTACTCGCCCGTGGTCGTCGCGCCGATGACCTGAATCTCACCGCGAGAGAGGGCGGGCTTGAGGATGTTCGCGGCGTCGAGGGTCCCCTCCGCGCCGCCCGCCCCGACGAGGGTGTGCAGCTCGTCGATGAAGGCCATCACCTTGGCGTTACGGAGTTCCTCGATGATCTGGCGCAGCCGCTCCTCGAACTCGCCCCGGTACTTCGTGCCCGCGACGACGCCCGAGAGGTCGAGGCTGACCAGCCGCACGTCGTGCAGGTTGGGCGGCGTGCGCTTCTCGTGGATGGCGAGCGCGAGCCCCTCCACGATGGCGGTCTTGCCCACGCCGGGGTCGCCGATCAGCACGGGGTTGTTCTTCGTGCGGCGGGTGAGGATCTGGGTGACGCGCCGGATTTCCTCGCTACGCCCGATCACCGGGTCGAGTTTGCCCTCGCGGGCCTGCTTGGTCAGGTCGCGCCCGTACTCGTCGAGGAAGGGGGTGGCGACGGGCTTGGCGGGCTTGCCGCTCCCGTGACCCTCGCCCTGGGCGAGCACCCGCCAGCGGATCGTGTCCACGTCCTTGGTGAGTTCCTGGAGGATGCGGAAGGCCACCCCGTCCCCTTCCCGGATGATGCCCAGGAGGATGTGCTCGGTGGAGGTGACTTGGGCGCCGAGGGAACGGGCCTCGGCGCTCGCCAGTTCCATCACCCGGCGGGCGCGGGGAGTGATGGAGGGGGCGTCGTTGAGGCGGCTGCCCTCGCCGCGACCGATGATCTCCTCGACGCGGCGGCGCAGGCCGTCGAGGGAAGCGCCGAATTCGCTGAGGATGGTGGCGGCGGTGCCGCCTTCGCGCATCAGGCCGAGGAGGAGGTGTTCGGGGCCGACCATCGCGTGCCCGAGGCGGTTGCCTTCCTCACGGGCGGAGTGGGACACGAGGCGGGCGCGGTCATCGTATCGGTTCATAGGCTCCCCCTCTGTCGGGCGGGCCGCACGGCCCAGAACGGCACGGCGCGGGGCGAAAGCGGGTCATGGTCTGGCACTGATTCTAGTCTAAGGGCGCTCCCCCGCCGGGCAGGCGTCGAATCTCACCTTCTCCCCCACCGGGACACCCGAACCTCAGGCTAGCGCGCCCGGGCTGACGGGGACCTCGCGCAGGCTTCACGGGGCTCAACCCTGCGTTCATGCAGCCCCCGCCCCCCGGCACATCAACCCCGCCGCGCCCGCGCCCCCCTCGCCAGCGCGCCCAGGGCCGTCAGCGCCGCCTCCAGGGTGGTGTCGCGGCCCTCGTTGCTGAGAACCCCGATGTCGGTGGGGGCAGAGACGTCGGGCGTGATGAAGGCGGGCAGGGGCTGGTCCCGGTCGCTGTAGGCCCGCAACACGGTCACGGCGAGCACCCCGCCGTCGGGCATGGGCTGGAAGACCACGCCGCTGTTGCCCACCCCGCGCGTCTTCTCACCCACCACGATGGCCCCGGCCTGCCGCGCGTAGTGGGTGAAGACCTCCGCGCACGAGGCCGTGTTCGGCCCGACGAGGACGGCGAGCGGCCCCGGCCACAGATTCCAGTCGGGCCTCGCTGCGCGGGCGAGGAAGGGCAGCACCTCCTCGCCGCGCAGGCCGCCGTAGGTGTAGGAGCCGCCCTGCCAGCGGGTCTTGTACAGCACCGGCCCGAAGGTGCTCGCGGCGGCCACGCACTCGCCCAGGGCGCCGCCGCCGTTGTACCGCACGTCCACGACGACGGCCCGCGCGCCGCGCGCCTGCGCCTCGGCGAGGCGGGCCAGGAAGAGTTCGGAGGAGTCCAAGGACAGAAAGGTGGGATACTGGATCACGGCGGTCTTGCCGTCCGGCCCGGCCCAGGCGAGGGTGGGGGCGTCGCGGGCGAGCAACTTCTCGGTGGGGAGCGTGACCTCACGTTCGGCGCTCCCTGCGCGGCGCACGGTCACCCGCAGGGGCGAGCCCGCCCGCTCCAGCCGCACGAACTCGGTGGGGCCGACCGCGAGGTTCTGGTCCTCCGCGTCCTTCCCGGCGGCCTCGCCATTCACGGTCGTCAGGAGGTCGAATCTCCGCACGTCCGCCCGCGCGGCGGGGCTGTCCGGCATGACGGAGGTGACGAGCAGGCCGCCCCTGACCCGCACCACGCGCACGCCCGTGCGGTTCACGGCCCGGTTGAAGGTCACTTCTGCGATGCGCTCGGCGCCCTCGGCGTCGCGGATGTTGGTGTGGTCGTCGCCGAGTTCCTTGAAGAGGTCCCCGAGGACCGCCCGGCCCGTCGCGTAGTCGCAGGCGTCGCCCTGGGGCGCGCACTTCTCGGCGAGGACGGCGCCGTACTTCGCCCCGAGTTGCTGGCGGTCCACGGTGGACCAGCCGAAGTAGCGCGTCTGCACGGTGCGGGTGGCGGCGTCGAACAGGTCAGAAGCGGGACTCGCCCCCGCCGTGAGGGCGGTCAGGAGCGCGAGGGCACAGGCGCGGCGGCGTGTGGGCACGTTCCCAGGCTAGCGCGGCACCAGAGTGAGTAACCGTGGCGCAGGGTGGGGGTCACCGCCCCTCCCCCTCAGCCCCCGGTGTGGACGGGTCTCTGACCCTCGCCCCCGATGTGCGTGACCAGCGTGCCGACCCCCTCGACCTCGACCTCGACCGTATCGCCCCTTTGCAGCGGGCCGACGCCCTCGGGTGTGCCGGTGAGCACCACGTCGCCGGGCTCCAGGGTGACGAAGCGGGTCACGTAGGTCAGGATCTGCACTACGTCGAAAATCATGTGGCTGGTCCGCCCGTCCTGGCGAGTTTCCCCGTTCACGCGGGTCACGACGCGCAGGTCGGTGGGGTCGAGGTCCGTCTCGATCCAGGGGCCGAGCGGGCAGAAGCGGTCGGCGGCCTTGGCGCGGAACCATTGCAGGTCGGTCTTCTGGAGGTCGCGGGCGGTGAGGTCGAGGCCGCAGGTGTAGCCCAGCACGGCGGACAGGGCCGCGTCGGGCTTGAGGTGGCGGGCCCGCTGGCCGATCACCAGGGCAAGTTCGCCCTCGAAGTGGAAATTCTGCGTCCACCCGGGATACTCCACCGTTCCGCCCGGCTCGGCGAGCGCGTTCGGCCCCTTGAGGAAGATGCCGGGCTCGGTCGGCAGGGAGTTGTCGGGGAGCAGGTTGCCCAGCTCGCGGATGTGGTCGAGGTAGTTGCGCCCCACGCACACGAGCTTGGTGGGCTCGGCGGGGGCGAGGAGCTGGGTCCCCTCCAGCGGCACCGTCTCCCCCGTCCGCTCGCCGCCCATGCCGCGCGTGAGGTGAATGGTGTCTCCCTCGACCTGGCCCCACTGTGAGGCGCCCCGACGCTCGATTCTGACCAGACGCATGGGGGGAGGATATACGCTCGGGCGGTGCCGACCCTCGCCCAACTCCGCGAACTCCAATCCATCGCCCAGGCGGGCCTGACCTACACCCGCGATCCCTACGACCGGGAACGCTTCGAGCGGCTGCTCGCCCTGACCGCCGAGCTGCTCACGGAAGGAACGGGGCAGGCGCCGGAAGAAGTCCACGGACTGCTGCGCGTCGAGAAGGGCTACCTCACCCCCAAGGTGGAGGTGCGGGCCGTGGTGCTCAACGAATCGGGCGAGGTGCTGCTGGCCCGCGAGCGCGAGGACGGGCGCTGGAGCCTGCCGGGCGGGTGGGCCGACCCCGGCGAGAGCCCGCGCCAGATGGCCGTGCGCGAGGTCCGGGAGGAGACGGGGCGCACGGTGCGGGCGGTCCGGCTGCTGAGCGTGGTGGACAAGAGCCAGCACGGGCACCCGCCGGAGCTGTGGGCGGTGTACCAGCTCAACGTGCTGTGCGAACTCACCCGCGACTCTCCTCATCCCGAGAACATCGAGACGCTGGAGAGCGGCTGGTTCGACCCCGAGAACCTCCCGCCCCTGAGTGAAAACCGCAACCTCCCGGGGCAGGTGCGCCGGGCCGTGCACCTCGCGCGGCACCCCGACCTCGGCGTGGACGTGGATTGAGGCCCCGGCAAACCCCCGCCCGGGCGCGGGGGGCTAGACTGCCGCGATGACGAGCAGCCCAGGAGCGAGTCGCCCGGTGACCGGGATGCCAGTGACGCATAGCGGAGAAGCGGACCGCCCGGCGACCAGCCTCCTCCCCCCAGGCTTTATCCGCGCCCAGGACGTGCTGGACGAGAAGTTCAGCCCCGAGCAGGCCAGGGGGCTCGACACCCGCTACGGCAACGAGGAATTGCTCTTCGGCCTGAACCTCCTCGGGCTCGCGGGGCCCTACTACCGGGTCAGCCCCTGGGAGCTGGAGGACGGGGACGGCGTGCGGCGGATCAACGCTTCGGGCTACGCGGCGGTCCCGTTTGGGGACATGCCCCCGGTGCTCACCTCGTTCATCCGCGAATTCACGGAGAAGAACCGGGCGCAGACCCTCCCCCAGCAGGCGAGCAGCCCGTGGCGCGCGGCCCTCCAGACGAATCTCGTGCGCCTCTTGGCCCGCGAGTTGCCCTCTCACGCCGACTCGCAGGTCTTCTTCTGCTCCAGCGGCACGGAGGCCATCGAGGGGGCGCTGAAGTTCGCCAAGGCGTGGCGGCCCAGGGGGAAGTTCTACATCTCCTTTTCGAGCGCCTACCACGGCAAGACGCTCGGGAGCCTGAGCCTGACCCCCAACCCGGAGTATCAGGACGTGTTCCGGCCCCTGATTCCGGGCGCCCTGACGAGCCCGTACGGGGACGTAAGCGCGCTCGCCACCCTGATCCGGCGGCTGGGGCCGCAGAACGTGGTCGCGGTGGTCGTCGAGCCGATCCAGGGCGAGGGTGGGGTGAACATCCCGCCGCCGGGCTTCCTCGCCGGGGTGGGCGAAGTCTGCCGCCGCCACGGCATCGTGGTCATCGCGGACGAGATTCAGACCGGGCTGGGCCGCACCGGCCACTGGTTCGAGTCGGCGGCGCAGGGGCTCGACCCCGACATCGTGACGCTCGCCAAGCCGCTCGGCGGCGGGATGACGGCGGTGGGGGCGACCATCGTGCGCCACCCCATCTACAAGAAGATGCTCGGCGGCCTGAGCAGCAAGCGGCACTCGAACACCTTCGGCGGCAACGCGCTGGCGATGGCGGTGGGGCTGCGGTCGCTCGAATACCTCGTCGAGCAGGACCTCCCCGCCCGCAGCCTGCGGCTCGGCGCCGTGGGATTGGAGCGGCTGCGGACCCTCCAGACCCGCTTTCCCCGTCTCTTCGAGGACGTGCGCGGCCAGGGGATGCTCCTCGCCATGCAGTTCAAACCGATGGTGGGCGTGCCGCTCCCCGGCGTCCTCAAGGAACTCGTCTTCGAGGCAACGGCCATCCTCGCCCTGCGGGAGATGCACCACGCCGGGGTGATGGCGAACCTCAGCCTCTCCTCCAAGCGCACGGTGCGCCTGACCCCGGCCCTCGATATCCCCGAAGACCTCTTCGTGAGGATGCTCGACCGGGTGGAGACCTTCGCGGGTCGCAACCCCGCCTCCCGCCACATCCTGACCAACACGCCGCCTGCCCTGACCGCCCGGCTGGCGAAGTTCGCCGCGAGCAAGCCGAAGAAGCGGACGGAGAGCGACGGGTAGGAGGGTGAGGAGGAATCCGTGGGAGTGAAAAACGGACACGACCCACTGACCCCTCGCCACTTCCCACTCCCTGCCGTCAGGCCAGCCCGCACCCCCGCTGCACGAGCAGATGCACCTCGTCGCGGCCCAGGCGGCGGGCCTGGAGGGGCAGCCCCGTGGGCAGGGTGCTCAGGCCGGGCACGATGGAGGCGAAGCGGAAGTCGGGTTTGGCGATCAGGTCGCGCCCGGCGGTGAAGGCGAGGACGAAGTTCACCCGCAGTTCGTAGTGGGCGTTCAGCTCGGCGCGCAGGGGCCCCGGGTCGCCGCTCAGGAAGGCGAGGAGGGCCGGGTGGGTCTCGAAGCCGTCCTCCAGATGCCCCTCGACGCGCGCCGTGTCGAGGAAGAGGGCCGCGCCGGGCAACGTGTAGCCGGTGACGCGGCGGCGGCACAGCTCGGGCGGGTCGCCGCGCGTCGGCGTGACCTCGCGCCCGGCGCGCTGCGCGGCGCCCAGGTACGACCAGAAGCGGCTCAGGCTGGAGTAGCGCGCGAGTTCCACGTACCCGGCGGGGCGCGCGGGGAGGGGACGGGTGGGCCGGAGGGTCACGTCCCCATGCTAGAGGAGGGGGGCAGAGGAGGCGCCGCCAACGCTGAACATTGGGTGAACGGCCCTTGGGTGAGCCCTCGCAGTCCCGACGATCTGGACCGGGTACAAAGAGGCATGACGACCCAGCCCAACAACCCGGCGGCCCTGCTCGGCCAGATCGACATGGACGCACTCGGGCGCCTGAGCGAGCGGGTGGACCTCCCCGCCCTGATCGGCGCGGCCTCGCGCATGAGCGACGGGCAGCTCAAGCAGCTCTCCCGGACGCTGGCGGTCGGTGACCGCAAGGCGCCCGCCCTGCCCGAGCCGAACGCCGACTTCTACGGCCAGCTCGACGAGTTGACGGACGCGCAGAAGGAGGTGCAGATGGCGGTGCGCTCGTTCATGCGGGGGACGGTCGCGCCTCTCATGAACGAGTACTGGAGCCGCGACGAATTTCCGCGGCAGATCCTCCCCGAGCTGCGGCGCCTGGGCCTGCCCCGCCTGATCTGGAACGAGGACGGCACCCGCAAGCCCGACGCGACGGTGATCGAGGGCCTGTTCACCTACGAGGCCTGCAAGGTGGACGTGTCGACCGCCGTGTTCTTCGGCGTCCACGCGGGGCTGGCGTTCGCCTCCATCGCGCTGGGCGGCTCGCCCGAGCAGAAGGCGGAGTGGCTTCCGAAGATGCTCGACCTGGAGGTCATCGGCGCCTTCGGCCTGACCGAGCCCGAGGGCGGCTCGCAGGTCAGCCAGGGGATGCACACGACCTGCCGCCGCGACGGGGACGGCTGGGTCCTGAGCGGCGAGAAGTACTGGATCGGCAACTCGACCTTCAGCGACTTCACGGTGGTCTGGGCGCGCGACGTGGACACGGAGGAGGTGCGCGGCTTCATCGTGCGGGCGGGCACGCCGGGCTACGAGGTCCGCAAGATTCAGGGCAAGATCGCCCTGCGGATCGTGGAGAACGGGCACATCACCTTGACGGAGTGCCGGGTGCCCGACTCCGACCGTCTTCAGGAGGTGCGCGGGTGGCGGACGACCGCCGAGGTGCTGCGGCTCACCCGCGCGGGCGTGGCGTGGCAGGCGGTGGGCTGCGCGGCGGGGGCGTACGAACTGGCGCTGAAGTACGCCCAGACGCGCGAGCAGTTCGGCAAGCCCATCGGCAACTTTCAGCTCATCCAAAACCACCTCGTCCACATGCTGGCCAACGTCACGACCTCGCTCTCGCTCGTCTTGCGTCTTTCCGACATGGCGGACGCGGGCACCATGCGCGACGAGCACGCGGCGCTGGCGAAGGTGATCACGGCAGCCCGCTGCCGCGAGACGGTGGCCCTGGCGCGCGAGACCTTCGGCGGCAACGGCATCCTGCTCGACAACGGGGTCGCCAAGCACTTCACCGATACCGAGGCGATCTACTCCTACGAGGGCACGAACGAGATCAACACCCTCGTGGTGGGCCGGGCCATCACGGGCTTCAGCGCGTTCGTCTGAGGGGAACTAGGGGGGAGGGCGGCGGGGTGGAGACTGCCCCGCCGCCCTCCCCCCTGGGGATGCCCCCTGCTCCCCGCCGATGTCGAGGGGAGTCCTGCTCATGAACCCCGTGTTCATCCGCAGAAGAGGTCCACCGTGAGGCGCCCGAGTTCCTCAGGGCGTGCCCCAGAGGGATGTGCCGCGTTCGTTCGGCGGGTTCCTGCGGGTCGGAGAGTTGCCCCGGGACAGCGTTGAACCGCGCACACCAGACCCGGGTCCGGTGGGGTGGGGTCACTCCCCCACGAAAACAGCCCGCCGACGGCGTGAGCTGTGAATTAAGCAACAGTCTTGCCCGGGAGGGGTGGGGAGCGTTTAGGGTAGGTCCCGAAGCCTGTCAGCCCTCCGGGGGCGGGGCGTGCCGCCGCGCAAGCCACATTCAGCGGCACCCGAAGGAGAAGCGCATGACCCTGAACACCGACCGCCTGTCGCACCGCCTGTCCTGGCCCGGCATCTTCGCCGGGCTGGTGCTCGGCTTCGTCACCACCCTGACCATCCTCGCCCTGGGCT